>JANTGU010000214.1 GCA_024762735.1 Bacteroidales bacterium
CGTCCTCGTTTGTGACGCTAATACGTTACATACGAGGACGATACGTGGCCGTCTTTGGCAAAAAAACCGCCGTCATACCGACCTTGCGGAGGCCTGCCCGAATGTGGTCAGGCGGACATCTCCTAAGCCTCAATGGCCTACTTCCGCAAAAGGCTTTCTTACGGTAGGTGCAGGATGGTGCTTTGGAGATATCTCAGTCGTGCCTCCCGGGGGTGGCCGTTGGGGCTGGCTTGGGTAAAGGGTGCTGTTCCCTATTCTTTGTTTGCCGGGCTTATTTCATCATTAAACATTGGTATCGTAAAAGGAAGTTCCGAATCATTGGCCGGCAGGATTAGCAATACTGAATTGTATCCATTTATATTACCTGAAGTAGCAAATATTGCAGATGCTAAAAAACTTTGGATACGAGGCGGATTTCCGGAACCTTTTCTGATGGAAAGTAAAGAGGCTCGTGTTGATTGGTTTATTTCGTTTATCAGGACTTATGTGGAACGTGAATTGCCTTTACTGGGGCTTAATGCAGACCCAATCCGACTCAATCGTTTATTGAGTATGCTGGCGTTTAACCAGGGGCAAATACTGAATATTGCTAAACTATCCGGAGCGCTGGGCGTTACGATCCCAACGGTAAAGCGTTATCTGGATTTCTTTGAACAATCCTATTTCCTAATCAAGCTTCCTCCATATTTTGTAAATCTTAAAAAAAGACTGATCAAATCCCCTAAAGTTTATTTGCGTGATAGTGGTGTCTTACATCACATACTGGGATTAAAGAGTTTCAATGAAGTGTTGGGACATCCGGTTAGCGGTAATTCATGGGAAGGGTTTGTTATCCAGCAGGTAATTTCTTATTACGATAAGCTTTTCGATTATTCTTATTACCGTACACAAGATGGAACTGAATGTGATTTGGTGATATCAAAAGGTACAAAGGTTTTGGCTTGTATTGAAATAAAACTAACAGAAACACCAAAGGTCACAAGGAGTTTTACCATAAGCTTGCAGGATTTGAAACCGCGATTTTCCTATATTATCATACCGGAATGCCAGGAACCTTACAAATTGAATAAGGAGGTTGCTGTGTGCAGTTTAGCAGGATTCTTTACATTATTTGATGAGATAAAAGCCAATTATACTGATTGACAAAATACGGTATTTCCGGCAAATACAATACCTTTGCCCGCTATGAACAACTATGACGTGATTGTAATAGGGGCCGGTCCTGCCGGATTGTTGGCTGCCGGAAGAGCGGCGGAGCTTGGGGGTAAGGTGCTGATATTGGAAAAGATGAAGCAGCCGGGTCGCAAACTGCTTATCACCGGCAAAGGCAGATGCAACATCACCAACAGTGCCCCCATCAGCGAGTTTATCAAACATGTCTATCCCAAGGGCCGTTTCTTGAAAAATGCCTTCTCACAGTATTATTCCGATGATATTATTCATTTGTTGGAAACCTACGGCGTTGACGTGAAGCTGGAACGGGGAGGACGCTATTTCCCCGCTGGCAACAAGGCTTCCGATGTATTAAAAGCCCTGTTAAGGTGGCTTGACCAATTAAACGTCGAGATGCGATGTAACCAAAGGGTTGAAGAACTTACGATTGACAACCGACAAATAGCGGGGGTAAAATCAAATGGCAAAGCTATTAGTTGTAATCATGTTATATTAGCTACAGGAGGGAAATCATATCCGGCCACGGGCTCAACGGGCGAGGGGTATCAGTTGGCAAAGGAGGCGGGACACACCATCGAGAAAGCCAGGCCTGCCTTGGTACCGCTGGAAACAGACGGCGACATTGCACAACGTTTACAAGGATTGAATCTCAAAAATGTGAAAGCCATAGTTTGGTCGAACAACAAAAAAGTGGCAGAAGATTTTGGCGAGATGCTTTTTACTCACTACGGATTATCAGGTCCCATTATTTTAACCCTCAGCAGGGTGGTTGTTGACGAACTACAACAAGGCAACAAAGTAGAAATCTCCATCGACCTCAAACCTGCTCTTGACGATCAAAAGCTGGACAAGAGGTTGCTACGCGATTTAAACGAATATGGAAAAAAACAGGTTAACAACATCTTCCGAAACTGGCTTCCCGCCTCGCTGATTCCTGTTTTTATCGACCTGCTGAAGCTGGATCCTTACAAACCCTGCCACCAGGTTTCTGCTATTGAGAGAAAGCAAATCAGGATGCTGTTAAAAAACCTACGGTTTACCATTACTAAAAGTCGTTCGTTTAAAGAAGCCATCATCACGGCAGGAGGTGTTTCTACCACCGAGATAGCAGCCAAAACCATGGAATCGAAGCTGGTAAAAGGACTTTACTTTGCCGGTGAAGTCATTGATTTGGATGCCGAAACCGGTGGTTACAATTTACAGATTGCTTACTCAACCGGATGGGTTGCGGGCAATTCGTGTTTAAACGGAACAGACTAACCTGCTATTTCAAGTACTTTTCAATGGCTTGTTTAACGGTAATTTCGCCGGCATAATCCACCAGTTTTGCTCCCGTTTTTTGAAGCACCTCTGTAGCTTTTGGACCAAAATTTCCACCGGTAATAACCATGTCGGCCTGGTGGCTGGCTGCCATTTGTGCTGCCTGAATGCCCACTCCGTGCTCAGCATTAAGGTTGTCGGCATTTGAATGCCATGACAATTCGTTGTTTTTGCTGTCATAAACGGTAAACCCGGGAGCTCTGCCAAAACGGTTGCTTACCATGGCATCCCAGCCTGCTCCTTTAGCTGCAATTAATACTTTCATTGTTTTGTTGTTTTTTTGTTTGTTTAACTCTAATAATCTTTACTGGAACTTACCCCGTTTTCAGGATGCATCAACCAATGCTTTCACCTTTTCCCAGCTTTCGGTCAGTAAATCTCTGATGCCACCTTCATCGTACTCAACCACCGTTTTTCCTATGGTGATGGCTTTGGTAAACTGAATATCGTAAGGCAACTCAGCTATCAATGGAATCTCTTTTTCCTTTAAAAAAGCTTTGGTTTTTTCAGCCATTTCCGGGTTAATGTCAGCCTTGTTAATAATACACCCTGTCTTAATTTTCAATTTCTCAATGAGTTCGTAAACCCTTCCCAAATCGTGAATACCAGAAACGGTTGGCTCGGTAACCAGTACCACGAAATGAGCCCCGGTTAAGGAAGCCACAACCGGGCAGCCAATACCCGGCGAAGCATCCACCAAAATATAATCAGTCTGTTGTTCGGTGGCCACCTTTTTGGCTTCGTCACGAACTTTGGTCACCAGTTTGCCCGAATTATCGGCAGCAATGCCAAGTCGCGCGTGAACCAGTGTATTTCCAAACCGGGTTTTGGAAACATGAAACTTTCCGGCTAGTCTGTTGTTCATTTCTATGGTGTGGGTCGGGCAGACATGAAAACAGTAGGAACATCCTTCACACTCCATGGGGTCCACCACGAAGTCGCCGTTAACTACCGAAATAGCATCAAAGTGACATGCTTTGATACACTTGTAACAGTGTACACACCCTTCTGTTTTGATTAATGCTTCTTTACCGCTGTAAAAATCTTCTGTCAGCTTTATTTCAGGCGCTGTTAACAGGTGCATGTCAGCTGCATCCACATCACAGTCGGCCAGCACCATTTGACTGGCACCCAACGCGGCAAAGCTGGCGGTGATGGATGTCTTTCCCGTGCCTCCCTTACCTGATAATACCACTATCTCTTTCATTGTTTTTCCTCCGTCAGTTTAGTAATGCCCCTGTAAATATTTTCTATTTCAACTTTAATTTCGGGAAGTGCATCAATCATGGTTTCTCCATTAGAATAGAGCATGGCTGCTTCCTTTAAATTAGGTATTTTCCCGATGACAGGAATGCTGTTTTTTGCACAATACTGTTCGACTTCATCGTTGCCAATGCCGTATTTGTTAATCACCACCGCTATGGGTTTATTTAGTTCACGCATGGTTTCCACGGCCAGTGTCAGGTCGTGAAGTCCAAAGGGTGTGGGTTCGGTAACCAGCAACACGATGTCGGCATCTTTTACCGCTTCCATCACAGGACAAGAGGTTCCCGGAGGTGCATCAATAATGGTAATCCATTGATCGCTATTGTTTTTTCTGATCTCCTTCCTGCTTTGTTCAATAAGCGGGGTTGCCTGCTCAACGCCAATATCGAGCCGGCTTTCGAGAAAATAGAGTCTGTCGTTCAGCTTGTACTCTTTCATTTCACCCATGCGACGCGGAACCATGGGCAGGGCATCCTCAGGGCATAAATCGGAGCAGGCATAACAGGAGTGGCACAACTCCGGAAAAACCATCACGCTGATGCCCAGGAAAGCTATCGCGTTAAATTCGCAAATGTTGGCACAACGTTTGCAAAAGGTACACTTCTTTTCATCCCAGTCGGCCACCAACCTGTATTTAATTTCACTGCGCAACAGTTTTCCTTTTAGGAATAGACCCGAGTTGGGTTCTTCCACATCCATATCGGCTAAAAGCACCTTTGGAGAACGCTGGGTATTTTGCCTTGAAAGGAGGGTAGCCAAATTAACTGACAGGGTTGTTTTTCCCGTTCCTCCTTTTCCGCTGGCTATGGCTATTTGCATTTTTGTTCTTTAATTAATCATGTTCTATATGAACATATGTTCAGAATGCAAAAATAAATTATTTTGAATTAGGATGAGGAAAAGAGGAAAATTTTGTCATGAAAATGGGGAGTGCCAGCTATAAATGAGGCCGATCTATAAAGGTTCTTTATTGCCAAAGGTGGCATTGTCACCTGAATTCCACACTGGGACACCTTCAATAGATTTTTATGCTCATTTCTTTTGTCGAAAAGAAACCCCGCCTGACCACATTCGGGCAGGGAGCCAATCCCGAAAGCTTTCGGGAGCGACCCAAAACGAA
>JANTGU010000215.1 GCA_024762735.1 Bacteroidales bacterium
AACGGGTTTCCTTTCAGTCGGAAACTTTCCGAACCATGTTTCTTTCCATCGTGGATGATATCCGTGTTATCCTGGTAAAAATGGCTCATCGCCTGTACGACCTGCGTCACCCCGACGAGTCGACCCCCGAAAGGTATCAAAAGGTGATGGATGAAGTAAAGCACATTTATATTCCCATCGCTCACCGGTTAGGCCTTTACAACGTGAAAACGGAAATGGAAGAGCACTTGATGCTGTTTGAAAGCCCGGATATTTACAACGACATCAAAAATAAATTAAAGGAAACCAAAACCAAGAGGGAAGTTTATATTCAGGATTTTTTAAAACCGGTTGAACGGGAGCTGATTAAAGCCGGCATCCGGTATCAGTTAAAGTACCGCACTAAATCAATCCCCTCTATCTGGGCAAAAATAAACCGCCAGAATGTTGACCTGGAAGAGGTTTTCGACCTGTTTGCCATTCGCATCATCGTGGAAGCAAAACCTAAAAAAGAGCAGGAAGTTTGCTGGCGGGCCTATTCTATTGTTACCGACATTTACCCCCCCAACCCCAAGCGACTTCGCGATTGGATTTCGCAGCCCAAGGCCAGTGGTTACGAATCGCTGCATACCACTGTAAAAGGACATAACGACAGATGGGTGGAGGTACAAATCAGAACCCGGAGAATGGATGATGAGGCCGAACGTGGACGTGCGGCACACTGGATTTACAAGGAAAAACATCAGGCAAAAGATGCCGATAACTGGCTAACCCAGCTGCGGGGGGCTTTGGAAAAAAGCAAAACCTCCGACAAAACAGTTTATAAGGTGTCTAACTCCAAAAACGCTAAAGTGTTCGTGTTTACACCCAAAGGCGACCTCAAACAGTTTCCTGCCGGCGCTACCGTGCTGGACTTTGCTTACGACATTCATTCCGACGTGGGAGCCCACTGCAAAGGGGCACAGGTAAACAACGTGGCCGTACCCATTCGTTACGTGCTGCAAAATGGCGACCGAATCAGTGTCATGACCTCTAACAGGCAAAAACCTAAAATCGACTGGCTGGCTTATGTGGTAACCGACCGGGCAAGAAACCGCATTAAAAGACAACTAAAAGAAGAAAAATATCAGGAAGCAGAAGCAGGAAAGTCGTTGTTATTGAGAAAATTTAAAAATTGGAAAATTAAAAGTAGCGACGACCTGATTAATTTTTTAGTAAAACACTTTAAGATCGATACTGCCGTTGACCTCTATTACCTGGTGGCATCCGAAAAGCTGGATGTCTCCCTTATTAAAAAGGTGATTTTTGAAAAGCTAAACGAAGAGGGTAAAAAATCATCGGTTAAAAATGATAAAGAGCCGTCAGGTCAAGCTGAAAATACCGCGGCCAACGACAGGGAAGAGGAAAAAGAGGTATTATGGATAGGCGAAAACCTTAAAAATGTAAACTACTATTTTGCCAAGTGTTGCAATCCCATCCTGGGCGACCGCGTTTTTGGATTTGTAACCACACAGGGCAAAATATCCATCCACCGATACGACTGCCCCAATGCCAAACGTCTGTTAGAGCGATACCCTTACCGGGTGCTGCCCATCAAGTGGCTCGATACCAATGAAGAAATTTATAAAAATGCCGTGATTCGTATTCAGGGTAAAGATGAGCTGGGTCTGGTGGGCGAAATAACCTCCATCATCTCAAAAGACCTGAATATTAACATGCGATCCATCAATTTTGAAACAAAAGGAAAACAATTTGAAGGCCGCGTTACCGTGATGATTAAATCGGTGGACCATCTGAACGGACTCATCTACCGTTTGGGTAAAATAAAAGGCGTGGCAAAAGTAACCAGGGTGAAATAAAAGCTAAATCAAAACAACCAAACTACTTTTGTTTTGTCCTTATAAAAAGTTGTTATGTAATATTTAAGCGTAACTAATCAGAAACCAACCCTCAATGATGAAAAAAATTATTTTAGCTGGCATGCTATTCAACCTCATTTTGCTTTCAGGATGTGTAAAAATCCTGAACGATGAGCTTAAAACCAAAGAAACAAAACTGGTGCTCAACGCGGCCATTTCAACCGACAGCGTGTTCACGGTAAATGTAAGCCGCACTTTCAATATTTTTGAAGATGAATCGGTAAACAACCTGCCGTTTATCGACAGTGCTAAAGTGCAGCTATACGAAGACAATCACTACCTGTTCGACCTTAACCACACCAGTTATGGCTTCTATAACAAGCCCGATTTTTTCCCTCAGCTGGATAAAGAGTACAAGGTAGATGTATCGTATGGATCCTATAAACCTGTCGAAAGCAAAGCCATTATTCCTCCCAAAGTGCCCATTGTTGCCTTTGACACATCCACCAACCAGATTGCTGATGCATACGGTGGTAACGAAATAGACTTCATTGGCGAAATAACTTATAACGATCCCCCGGGAGTGTCAAATTATTATCAACTCAGCTGTAGAATTTACATCATTCATGCCGACAGCTCCATCGACACTTACCAGCAGGCGGTATGGCCCGTTGACGAAAATGAACGCTTTTTCGAAAGCACATCAGGGGGTAATTTGCTATGGAACGATAAATTGACAGAGGGCAAAGAGGTCTCCTTTAAGTTTGTGTATTTTAGTTCCTACGAATACAAATCGAAAGCTCACAGAGATCAGGAGCACCTGCGATTCGTGTTTTATTTAAAATCGATAACCCAGGCGTACTTTACCTACCTTAAATCACTGGGTGTTTATTGGGAAACGGGAGGCACCGAAAACCCCTTTTCCGAGCCGGTGGTTATCTATTCCAACGTTGATAACGGCTATGGCATATTAGGAGGATACAGCACTGACAGCACCTCGATTACTTATACTTACGACACCAATGGGGACGGAGGTAAGCCATGAAAAAGTATCTAATAACTTTGCTTGCCATGTTCCTTGGAGTAGCAAGCCTTCAAGCCCAAAAATACACCATTACCGGTTTTGTAAACGACGCCTCCAACGGCGAAAAACTGCTTGGCGCCAATGTGTACAACAAGCAAACCTATGCCGGGTGTGTTACCAATAATTACGGGTTTTACAGCCTTACACAACCCAAAGGCAAAGTGGAGGTTGTTTATTCATTTGTGGGGTATCAACCGTTGAACCTAACGCTGGAGCTCAACCATGACACAGTAATTAATATTGAACTAAAACCCACCATCGAGCTGGAAGAAGTAGAAGTTAAAGCCAATGGTATTGAGCACCATCTCGAGAGTTCACAAATGAGTATTACAGAGCTGCCCATCAAAACCCTGAAAAAACTGCCTGTATTTTTTGGGGAGGTTGATATTATGAAAACCATTCAGCTGCTGCCGGGAGTGCAATCGGGTACCGAGGGTACCAGCGGCATTTACGTGCGCGGGGGTGGCCCCGACGAAAACCTTATTTTACTGGATGGCGTTCCGGTGTATAATGCCAACCACCTGTTCGGGTTTTTCTCGGTTTTTAATGCCGATGCCCTTAACTCGGTAACCCTGGTGAAAGGAGGATTTCCGGCCAGGTATGGGGGAAGACTTTCATCGGTGCTCGACATCAGGATGAAAGAGGGTAACAGCAAAGCGTTTAAGGTGCATGGAACCGTGGGTCTTATTGCTTCAAAACTAACCCTTGAAGGGCCCGTGGTAAAAGATAAATCGTCGTTTATTGTTTCGGCACGTCGCACCTATATTGATGTTTTATCTTACCCCATACAATTGATGGCCAATAATATGAACGGGGGCAATAACAAGTTTTTTGGCGGCTACTACTTTTACGATTTAAACGGAAAAATTAACTGGCGGTTTTCTGAAAAAAGCCGGGTTTACCTGAGTGCCTACATGGGCAACGACAAAGCATACGCTAACAACAAATACGAATCGACCGATTATAAATCTAAAAGTGATTTTAAACTACGTTGGGGAAACATCACCACGGCCTTACGTTGGAATTACGTTTTTAACAAAAAGCTTTTTGCCAATTTCAGGGGCTCGTACAGCCGCTATAATTTTTTAGTGGGTGAAAACGATAACAGTACAACACCAGATGCTCATCAACAATTGTCGTTCGAATATTTCTCGGGCATCAACGATCTGGCAGCCTCGGCCGATTTCGATTTTATTCCTGCCACCAACCACTATATCCGTTTTGGGATTAGCAACATTTATCACACTTTTAATCCCGGTGTCAATGCTTTCTCGTTTAACGACCAGGAGGGAGGCAATAACACGGTGGTTGATACCACTTTCGGAAACAATAAAATTTATGCCAACGAAACAGACGCTTATGTTGAAGATGACTTTTCCATAGGCAACTATGTTAAAATGAACCTTGGTGTACATGCCTCCGGATTTTATGTAAAAAACACCTTTTATAAATCGTTGCAACCCCGGGCGGCCTTGCGGGTCATTGCCTCCAAAAAGCTCTCCTTAAAAGCTTCGTATGCCACCATGGCGCAATATGTTCACCTCTTAACCAACACCTCCATTGGATTGCCTACCGACTTGTGGGTTCCGGTTACCGATACCATCAAGCCCATGAAATCGGAACAGGTGGCTTTGGGTGGTGTTTATAATTTAAACGACATGTTTGAAATCAGCCTCGAAGGCTATTACAAATGGCTTCACGATGTAATTACCTACAAACCGGGAGCCTCTTATCTGACCACCGACAACGACTGGCAGGAGATGATTACGGTAGGAAACGGCTGGAGTTATGGCGCCGAACTGCTGATACGAAAAGATATGGGTAAATTAACCGGGTGGATTGGTTATACCCTGTCGTGGTCGTGGCGAAAATTTGAAGAGATAAGCCCCGATAAGTTTCCTTATCACTACGACCGTCGGCACGATCTTTCCATTGTTGCTACC
>JANTGU010000216.1 GCA_024762735.1 Bacteroidales bacterium
AGGGGTCGAACCTGCAACCTCCTGATCCGTAGTCAGGTGCACTATCCATTATGCTACGGGTCCATGCAATTACAGAGAACCTCTGTAATTGGGTGTGCAAAAATACTACATTTTTTGTTTAATGAAACTTTTTTAGAAAAAAAACTACCTCACCAGCCAAAGGCACTAATTTCAAGATAATTTGTTACTTTTGGAAAAATTACAATATGGAAATTCTCTGGTTTAAATTACTGTCAATAGTTTTAGTAATCATCACGGGTATAACGGGAGGCCTGTTCCCTACCCGCAAATCCATGTCGAGTGCCGGCCTTGTAAAACTATCTTTTGGCAATGCTTTTGCCGGAGGCATCTTTCTTGGGGCTGGCCTTTTACACATGTTTCCGGATGCCATTGACAACTTTCATGCATTGGGCATGAAAATCGACTACCCTTTTGCAGCGCTGTTTGCCGGTGTCGGTTTTATTTTTGTTTTGTTCCTGGAAAAAGTGCTTGTAAGAGAGAAGGCAATGGATGAACTTAACAGCGAAAAAAATATCTATCCTTACATTTTGTTTCTTGTTTTAGCCATACACTCCATTATTGCCGGTATGTCGTTGGGGTTGGAGACAAATTATTTATCAAGTATAGCTATTTTCATTGCCATCATCGCGCATAAAGGGTCAGCCGGGTTTGCCCTTGGCGTAAGCCTCGTAAAAGACCACGTTAATAAACCGGCCATCATTAAAACTATTTTGCTTTTTTCCATTATGACGCCCCTGGGCATCGCCGTTGGTTCTATATTAACCACACTGGACAACAGCCTAACCGCCGTAGGTTTTGAAGCAATATTCGACTCACTGGCAACAGGTACTTTTATTTATATTGCCGTGCTGGACATTATCAATGAGGTTTTTGAAAAACCGGACAAACGATGGCAAAAGTTTGGTATTCTGCTAACCGGATTTATACTTATGGCAGCCATTGCCATCTGGACCTAAACAAAACCCCTGTTAATTTATTTAGAGACGATGTAAATTGATAATCTATCGATTTAATCATTGTTCAGTCGTTCACTCCTTACCCTCGAAAATATCAGGCACAAAGGTTTGCTCCTGCATGGGAGGCCGCACGTAGCCCTTTTCCGGGGAGCGCTCGGGCAATTCAATGGGCGGAGGTGTAAGGTCTTCGTACGGAATAAGCGAAAGCAAATGATGAATGGTATTAAGACGTGCCCGCTTTTTATCATCGGCATTGACCACATACCAGGGAGATATTTTAGTATCGGTGTACGAAAACATCTCATCTTTGGCCTTTGAATATTCAACCCACTTTTCCCTTGATTTTAAATCCATGGGACTCAGCTTCCAGCGCTTGGTAGGATCTTCTAGCCTTGCCTGAAAACGCTTTTCCTGCTCCTCCTCGCTTACCGAAAACCAATATTTGATGATGGTAATCCCCGCACGGATAAGCATCCGTTCAAAATAGGGACATGCCCGTAAAAACTCCCAGTATTCATCCTCGGCACAAAAACCCATCACGCGCTCCACGCCAGCCCTGTTATACCACGACCGGTCGAAAAGCACTATTTCGCCGGCGGCAGGCAAATGAGGCACATAGCGCTGAAAATACCATTGAGTTTTCTCTTTTTCGGTGGGAACGCCAAGCGCGACTACCCTTACCACACGGGGATTAAGCCGTTCGGTAATGCGCTTGATAACACCGCCTTTTCCGGCAGCATCGCGGCCTTCAAAAATGACAACCACCTTTTTCCCGCGGGCTTTAATCCACTCCTGCAGTTTTACCAGTTCAATCTGGAGGTCATGCATCTCCTTTTCGTAAAACAAATTTTTAACTTTTCCGTGCTTGTTAAAATAGTCTGATTCCATGGTTTAAATTTTATCCAAATATAGGAATTAAGAATTATTAATGCAAACCTACCCTCCTAAATGCCCCTTTTTCCTACTTTTGCCCACTTTAAATTGACAAAACATATAACCTCTAAAAACTCACAAGGGAATGATTATCCGACCCCGGAGGGATCGCATATTAATAGCCCGGGGTGCAACCCCGCGGGTACAAAAGAAGAAACCCGTTTTGGCGAAATTTTTGCCCCCTTCCCTGAGCTCATCGAAGGGAAGGAAGCAAAAATTATGACAAAACACAAAAAAATGAAATAAAATAAAATACAAAATTATACCCATGAATAAAATAATCCCAATCCTGATTAGTGTCCTGATAGCTGTTACACTCTTTTCGTGCGACAGCACCAAGCAGCTGGCACAAACCCAACAATCGGCTCAAACGGCTTATAACAATGGCGAATATGCCAAAGCCCTGTCGTTATGGGAAAACGTGATAAACAGCTACAAGCAAAAAGGCGAAACAAAAAAATGCCCTGTCTATACCGATGCCGGGATGGCAGCCTTAAAACTGGGTCAAACCGACAAAGCCATCGACTATTTAAAACAAGCCGATTATTCTGATTTTAGCAATGAAAACACCTATCTGACCCTTGCCGACATCTACCGGCAAAAGGACAACCTCTCCCTGGAGTTGGTAAACCTCGAAACCTACCTGGCACGGTTTCCCGAAGGTTCGGAAACAGCCAAGGCAAAAAAAAGACTGCTGGCGCTTTATGCTGAAAGCGAAAACTGGGAAAAAGGAGAGACACTCTGGAAGACCCTGACACCCGATCAACAAAACGACACCGAAAACATGGAGTCGTTTCTTGCTATCAGCAGTGCTTTGGACAACATCCAAATAGCTTTTGAACTATCAAACAAACTCCTGAAAAAAGACCCAACCAACGAGGCTGCCTTAAGCTGGCTTGCCTATCATTATTTCTGGAAAGCCGAAAACCTTTACCAAAAAGAGATGAAAGCTTACGAAGGGCATAAAACCCGTAAGCAATATGCCAAACTGCTTAAAGCACTTGACCAGGTTTCGGCCGACTATAAAAAATCGCTTGGTTACGGAAAAACGCTTTACAAAAGTAACCCGACACCAAAAACGGCCAAACTGCTCAGCCGTTGTTACAACCGCTTGGACGATAAAAAGAAAGCAGCTTACTACAAAAAACTGGCTGCAAAAGGTTAATACATCCATCAGTTTTAGTTAATTCTGTATTCTTATAAGAGCAATTTGGCCAAGGCAAATCTCAGCCACGCCTCATAGTCGGCCTGATTTGCGTGGTTAAGTCGCCCCAACAAATCAAGCTATAAACTTCATATGTTACTGACCCTGAAAGGGTCAAATATGAATAACCCCGTCCCGATAGCTATCGGGATCAACCCGGGGTAAAAAAATAGAGCTAATGCGTTTTGGCGAGATTTTTGACACCTGCCCTGAATTTAAGAAGGGTAGGGAGCAAAAATCATGACAAAACATAAAACCAAATATTAAAAAAAGTACAGAATACCAAAGATGCGCGCAAAAACGCTTGTCGTTTCGGTTTCAAATATATGGGCAGACCCCGACTCCGCTCAGCCTGACATATTTTTTCAAAACAATGCCGAGCCAACAAGTTGCCTTTGTATATTTGTCGTTCATTTTTTTTTGAACAACCCTAAAAACAAATAGTATTATGGCAAAAAGAACCATTGTAACACTTCCCGGCGACGGAATTGGGAGGGCAGTTTTGAACGAAACCTTACGCGTGCTGGAAGCAGCAGGATTTGAGGCCGATTACGTTGAAGGTGATATTGGTTGGGAATTCTGGAAAACAGAAGGCGACCCATTACCACAGCGCACCATCGACCTGCTGGAAAAGCATAAAATTGCACTTTTTGGTGCCATCACCTCTAAACCCAAAGATGCAGCATTTGAAGAACTGGCTCCCGAGCTTCAGAAAAAAGGACTGGTTTACTCCTCTCCCATTGTGGGTTTGCGTCAGCATTTTAATTTGGATATTTGCATGCGGCCATGCCACACTTACAAAGGCAACCCGCTGAACTTTATCCGCCGTGGTGCCGATGGTGGCATTGAAGAACCGGAAGTGGATGTAGTTATCTTCCGTCAAAACACCGAAGGCTTGTATGGTGGTGTGGAGTGGTCGAATCCACCGGAAAAAGTATATGATGCTTTGATGACACACCCTAAATTTGTAAAAAACTTTAGCAACGCACCCAAAGAAGAAGTTTCTGTATCCACCCGTATCTTTACCAAAAAAGCCACCGAAAGAATTTTAAAAGGTGCTTTCGAGCACGCTAAAAAATATGGCTATAAATCGGTTACCGTTTGCGAAAAGCCCAACGTTATCCGCGAAACTTCCGGCATGATGTACAAGATGGCACAGCAAATGCAAAAAGCCGATTACCCCGACATCGAACTATGGAACACCAACATCGACGCTCAGATGATGTGGCTTACCAAAAACCCTGAAGATTACGGAGTAATTGTGGCGGGTAACATGTTTGGCGATATTGTTTCGGATGGTTTTGCTGGCCTGATTGGCGGGCTTGGTTTTGCCTGCTCCGCGCAGTTTAACCCCGACAGCGGCATTGGTGTTTTTGAACCCACCCATGGATCAGCGCCAAAATATGCCGACTACCCTGTGTCCATTGTAAACCCCATTGCCATGATAGAATCGGCTTGTATGATGCTCGATTTTATCAACGAAAACGATGTGGCTGCCAAAATCCGTAAAGCAGTGGCCGAAGTAATTGCCGAAGGCAAAGTACGCACCTACGATATGATGAAAATGAGAGGCAAACCCGATGTAGTTGAAAACGGAGCTGCCTCTACCAGCGAAATGGCAGATGCCGTCATTGCCAAATTATAAAAAGCAGGTTTTTAAACAGCCACATAGTAAAATAAATATACAATAAATCTCTGAGGTTGTTT
>JANTGU010000217.1 GCA_024762735.1 Bacteroidales bacterium
CATAAAACATGTAACATAAAATGTGTAATCAGAAAATTCAGGTAAAAATATTAGCTGCACGAATAAAGTTGTCCGGGTTAATAGGGTGCACAGAAATACTGGGAATAAATGGTTTTTGCCGTTAATTCCAAATAAATCTTCTTAATAACTTTAGAAGATACCGTACTAATACGATCTGGCAAATACCACCCGCTGTTCCGAAGGCTCACCCGAGAAAATACATTTCCCGGCTTCTTTCTCTTTATCAATGGGGATAAGACGAATGGTGGCCTTGGTTTTTTCTTTAATTTTCTGCTCTGTTTCGGGAGTGCCATCCCAATGAGCCCAAACAAACCCGCCTTTTTCAATCTTCTCAACAAACTCTTCCCAGGTGTCTGCCGAAGTGGTCATATCTTCACGGAAAGAGAGCGCTTTTTGAAAGATATTATCCTGAATTTTATCCAAAAGATGCTCAATCTTTTCGGCAATACCGGTCATTTGCAAAGTCTCTTTTTCCAGGGTGTCACGGCGGGCAACTTCCACGGTTCCGTTTTCCAGATCGCGGGGTCCCATGGCCAATCTTACCGGAACTCCTTTCATCTCCCACTCGGCAAATTTGTATCCCGGCTTGTAAGTATCCCTGTCATCAAACTTAACCGAGATGCCTTTGGCTTTAAGAACTTTAATAATCTCATCGGCTTTTTCGGTAATGGCTGCCAACTGCTCGGGCTTGCGATAGATAGGTACAATCACCACCTGAATAGGCGCCAGTTTAGGAGGAAGAACCAACCCTTGATCGTCGCTGTGCGACATGATCAATGCCCCAATCAAACGGGTGGAAACACCCCACGAAGTAGCCCAAACATACTCCAGCTTGTTCTCTTTATTCAGAAACTGAACATCGAAAGCCTTGGCAAAGTTTTGGCCCAAAAAGTGAGAAGTGCCTGCCTGCAATGCTTTCCCGTCCTGCATCATGGCTTCAATGCAGTAGGTTTCAACGGCACCGGCAAAACGTTCGTTGGGCGACTTCACTCCTTTCATTACCGGAACGGCCAGCCATCCCTCTACAAAGTCAGCGTAAACGTTCATCATCTTTTCTGCCTCTTCAATAGCCTCCTGTTCGGTAGCATGTGCCGTATGGCCTTCCTGCCATAAAAATTCGGCGGTACGAAGAAAAAGACGGGTTCTCATTTCCCACCTGACCACGTTGGCCCACTGGTTGATTAACAACGGTAAATCGCGATACGATTGTACCCAACGGCTGTAGGTATCCCAAATAATGGTTTCGGAGGTTGGCCTGACGATTAGCTCCTCTTCAAGCTTGGCATCGGGATCAACCACCACCTTGCCGGTTTTTTCATCGTTTTTTAAACGATAATGGGTAACCACGGCACACTCTTTGGCAAAACCTTCCACATGGTCTGCTTCCTTGCTAAAAAATGATTTTGGGATAAACAGGGGGAAATAGGCATTTTGGTGTCCGGTTGCTTTAAACATGCCATCAAGCACCGACTGCATTTTTTCCCAAATAGCAAAGCCATAAGGTTTTATCACCATTGAGCCGCGTACGGCAGAGTTCTCGGCAAGGTCGGCTTTTACCACCAGATCGTTGTACCATTGAGAATAATTTTCACTTCTTTTTGTAAGTTCTTTGGCCATTTTATGTTTTTGGTATAATATTTGCAAATTTTCCTGTGAACGGCAAAAATAAACAATGTTTATTAATGCACAATACCTTACCGTTATGAGAGCAATAAAATTAAATATTACAGCGCTGACTTTTATAGCAGCCCTTTTCTTAAGTTCATGCGCCACTACGGGTTATACCCCGCAGGACGATGTGTATTATTCACCCGATGATCCCGCGATGCCTGCCCGTACAACGGTAGTGGCCAAAAACAGCAGACCCTCCGACGGGAAGGTTTACGAGGGGGATGTGGAAGCGCAACAGGCCGGCGGTTCTTATGAAAACATGACTTCGGAATCTTCTGGCGATACGGTGTATCTTGATGATGATGCTTATTATAATATTGATTATGCTTCGCGGTTGCGTAAATTTAGCGATGATAACGATGATGATAATTATTTTGATGATGGTGGATGCACGTCCTATTCTTCAAGCCCCAATGTTTCGTTGAGTTTTGGTTTTGGAACCGGCTTTGGCTGGGGATATCCTTATTACGGTTGGGGGTACCCATCATACGGCTGGGGATATCCTTACTATGGTTGGGGATACCCTTACTATGGCTACCCTTACTACGGATGGGGTGGAAGCTATTGGAGTGGATACAATAACGGTTACTGGAATGGTTACTGGGATGGTTATTATGGTGGTGGATATTATCCCGGATACGGTGGGGGATACTATCCTGATTATGGCTATCGTAACGCGGTACAATATGGCCCAAGAGGTGGCGGCCGTGGATACGGTGGTGGCCGTACAGGTGGCTCGGATGTGCCGGGAGCCGGTAGAGGTGCTGTAGGAAACAGCTCACCAGGCTACAGAGGAACAAATGCGGGTGCTGTAACCGCAAGCACGGGAAGAACAAAAGCACGTGTGGCAGGAAATCCTACCGCTGCAAATACGCGTCAACGTCCTGAGGGTTCGGTGAGGGTTAACACTCAAAACAAACCCCAAAGCAGAACAACGGCTCAGAAAAAGCAAACGGTTAATTCAAAACAGGCTCGTCCTCAAACAGCCACAGGAAGATATGCCAAACCGGCTGCTACCAAACAGCATGTTAGTACCAGACCGGCTAAAAGCACTCCTTCCAAAGCAGGAACAAGTCGTTATACAAAACCTTCTACCAGAACTTACGTGAAGCGGCAGAATCCGGCCACAAAAAGATACAGCAAACCAAAAGCATACCGGAGCTTGCCTTCGCAGCAGCCCAGGTCGAGTAAAGAGTATGTGCGTCCTGCTTCCAAACCTTCAGGTAACAACAGTTACCGAACCCGTCCTTCGGGATCAAGTGCCAGAAAAGCAACGATTAACAACGGTACTAGAACTTCGTCAAGTGCTACAGTACATCGTAAAACAACCACCAGAAGCTCAGGTTCAAGAAGCTACAGCACTCCTTCAAGAAGCAGAAGCTACAGTAGCCCTTCACGCAGCAGGAGTACTTCTCCTTCCCGGTCGTATTCATCACCGGCCAGAAAAAGTTCAAGTTCTTCGAGCAGCAGCTCAAGCCGCAGTTATTCCGGTGGCAGCTCAAGCCGCAGCTCCGGTTCATCGAGTGGTAGCAGCTCACGCGGTGGTGGTGGCGGCGGCTATCGTGGTGGCGGTCGCCGATAGGCTCACTCCATTATTTACAGTTCGTTTTATTGTCAAATTTCATTCAAAATAGCATGAAAAGAGTTATCATTATATCCACAATTCTCCTGGCAAGCATGGGTGTTTATGCCCAATATGCCAGCGACGCACTACGATTTTCGCAACAGTATTACCAGGGCACAGCTCGTAATATGGCTGTGGGAAGTGCCTTTGGTGCCCTGGGTTCCGACCTCTCCTCGCTGGCCATGAACCCTGCCGGATTGGGGCTGTACCGAAATAGCGAATACACCATCACCCCCGAGATTTTTACCCGCAGCGTTACGGCTGATTATCTGGGAACATCAATCAACGATGCCCGTACCATATTTGATTTGAGTAATTTCGGTATGGTTAGCACCACTTCGTTGGGAAGAAGCGGCGGGGGATTCAAATATGTCCAGTTTGCCTTTGGCATGAACAGGTTGAATAATTTCAACACGAGTCGAACCATTGTGGGTGATAATACGAATAGTTCAAAACTGGATGTCTATCTCGAAAATGCCGACGGCATCAATTATACCGATATCGAAAACAATAATAATGGTTACTACTCTTACGACTTAACGCCTGCCTGGAACACTTTTTTGATTGATACAATCCCGGGTTATAGCGATGCCTATTACTCCCCTGTTCCTTTCGCCGGTGTTCAACAAAAGGAGATTGTAGCTGCCAGAGGTTCAACCAACGAATGGGATGTTTCGGTGGGGACAAATTTTGATGACAAGCTCTATTTTGGTTTAACGTTGGGAATGCCTTACACTCGTTTTTACAGGGATACTCGTTATAGTGAACGGGATGTGGCCGATACCATCCCTTACTTCAGTTCCTGGTCGGTTTACGAGTCACTTGCTACTACCGGGTTTGGCTTTAATGTAAAACTGGGTATGATTTATCGTCCCGTAAACTGGTTGCGTATCGGGGGAGCTTTTCACTCACCCACCTGGTATTCGATGACGGATAACTGGAATACTGTGTATAATTCTAATCTGGAATGGGATTCCTTTTCAAGCTCGTCACCGCAGGGGACTTTTAACTATAAATTATACACGCCCATGCGTGCTATCGGCGACGTGGCACTGATTTTTAAAAAGTATGGTTTCCTGACGTTTGAATACGAGTACGTGGATTACGGTACGGCAAGATTTAAAGCTACCGGTGTGGATTACGCTTCGGGAACCAATACCGATATCAGCAACAATTATCAGGGAACAAGCAACTTTAGAGGAGGTGCTGAAATCAGAGCCGGCATGTTTAGCTTTAGAGGAGGTTACGCGCTTTATGGAAGTCCTTATAAAAACAATTTGAACGATGGTAAAAAGCAATATTTTACCGGAGGTCTTGGCTACAGCAATGGCCATTTTGGCGTTGACTTTGCCTTTGTTTACGGAAACAAAAAAAGCGACTACTACCTCTACACTTCCGACTATTTTGCCACCAGTCCGGCCGGCATCAATGAGAAAGATTATCAGGCTGTTTTAACGTTGAAGTACTCTTATTAACTAACAGACACTAGCATCCGAAACTTTT
>JANTGU010000218.1 GCA_024762735.1 Bacteroidales bacterium
ATGGTTCAGGTGACTGGGATTTTATGGTTAATTACACGCCCGGTTTATCCAATACAAATCCAAACCCCCCGGGAGATGTTGACCTCTACATCAATGAGTTTATGGCCAGCAACGACTTTGCATTCCCCGGACCAGAGGGTGATTTCCCCGACTGGATCGAAATTTACAATGCCGGTGCTGAAGACGTGATGCTCGGTGGTTATTATATGGCCGACGACCTGCTTGACCCGGAAGCCATGTATGAAATACCCAGTACTTACCCTGATTCCGTAACGGTTCCTGCAGGTGGGTATATTTTATTTTATGCCAACAAAGGACAAGAATCCAGTGTGCTGAACCTGAATTTTAAACTAAGTGGCGGTGGCGAACAAGTCGGCCTTTGGGATCCTGACAAAGTTGTTTTGGACAGCATTACTTACATGGCACAATTTACCGACACATCTTATGGCAGGTATCCTGATGGTTCCGGTAACTGGGGTTTTATGGCTGATTTTACACCGGGCGCAGCCAATTCAGACATTTTATCTGTGGACGATATGGAAGAAACAGCAGCTATTTTACAAAATTACCCCAACCCTTTCAGCTCAATAACCAACATTGAATTTACGTTGGAAAATACTTCACGGGTTAGCCTAAAAGTTTATGACACCCGGGGTGCCCTTGTTGCGGTTTTGGCTGACGAAACATTTTCACAGGGAAAACATACCATTAGCTGGAATGCATCCAACATCCCGGCAGGCTATTATTTTTACACCCTGCAAACAGGAAAAAGTATTGTGACGAAGAAAGCTAATGTAATTCGATAATCATTTTTGAGGCTTTTGTAAAACCTTAACATGGCCGGGCTATCCAACAGGACAGCCCGGTTTTTTTCCTGACTTGTCCGCTAAAAAGAGTTTAAAAAATATCAATATTGATTTCCAATAAGTTAATCAATATTTTTTTTATTTTGACCGCACTAATTGGGTCAAATGTTACATGTAAGAACAGTAAAAACTAAGGGTAATTCCAGATCGGTACAAGTATATCGCTATCAAAATAGCAAGCGTGTTATCATTAAGCATATTGGTTCTGGAACGACTGACCAAGAAATTGCTGCCTTGAAAGAAATGGCCAGAGTATTTATTTCTGATTTTACCAAGCAAACCTATCTTTTCAAAGAATCTAAGCCTAATGAACAGACAGTATTGGTTAATCAATGTGAATACATTGGCTTCTATTATACATTTTTGTATGATGTTTTAAGAGCTATTCAATATCAAATTGGATATGTTTTGAAGTTGGATCCTTTGTTGAATGATTTGGTTGTAATGCGCATTTTCGAGCCTACTTCCAAACTCCGGTCTATTGAGTTGATGGAAACGTATTTTGGCATAAGACATCGTCGTCAGCGATTTTACGAGTCAGCAAGCAAGTGGTTGGGTTTAAAAGAAATAATCGAAAAAAAGACGATAGACTTTGCGAAAAAACAGTATGCTTTCGGCTTTTCCTTATTGTTTTACGATGTTACCACATTGTACTTTGAAACATTTACCGAGGACGAACTTAGGAAAAATGGATTTTCCAAAGACAATAAATCACAACAACCTCAAATAGTAGTGGCACTAATGGTTACTCCCGAAGGTTTTCCTGTAAGTTATGAGGTTTTTACAGGGAATACATTTGAAGGACATACGCTGATTCCTGTCATTAAATCTTTTATTAAAAAACATAAGGTTGAAAACTTCACGGTAGTTGCTGATGCAGCCATGATAAGTTCTGAAAATGTTAAAGCTTTGCAAGCAGAAAATATAAACTACATAGTAGGTGCCAGGTTAGGTAATATTTCATCTGATTTGCTTAAAACAATAACAGAAAGTCTTCCTAGAATAGATGGGAGCATCCTTCGGCTTAAAACAGACAATGGTTACTTGATTTGCAGTTTCTCAAAAAAGCGTTACAATAAAGACAAATACGAGATGAATAAGCAAATAGATAGGGCAAAATCGATGTTAACCAAACCTTCAAAAGTCAAGAGGGTAAAATTTCTTAAATCAGGGAATGACAAAATAATGCTTAACGAAAAATTGATTGAAAAAGCCACAAAGCTTCTGGGAATTAAAGGATACATCACAGATATTGAAGAAACTGTAGCCAGCAATGAAATCATAATAAGCCGCTATCATGATTTATATAAAGTTGAACAAGCTTTTCGTATATCAAAAAACGACTTGCGAACCCGGCCTATTTTTCATTTTAAGGAAGAACCGATACAATTGCACATGCTAATTTGTTTTATGGCATTAGCGGTATCAAAACACATTGAAATAACATCATCATTATCTATAAGAGCCTTCTTAACGCAGTGCAAAAAGATTACAGATGCAAGATTGTTCAACAAAATTAACCATAAGGAATTAAGAATGAGAACTACCGTACCAAATTACCTGCAAGAAATTATCTCAAAAATTCTTAGACCGCACTAAATCGGACAAGTCAGGAAAAAACATCCCCTTGGTTTTACACCAAGGGGATGTTTTTTGTTGCGGTTAAAAGCGCTATTGAAGTACGGTCAATGTAACATCCGCACTCACTTCAACCGAACTTGAAGCCTGAACAGTTATTGTATTTACAATGCTCAAGCGCGTAACAATGGGCTTATTGCTTACATTTGGAATAGTGACATTATAACTGGCATCAGGAACAAATCCTCGTGTACCATCCCAATTGGTGCCCACTTCGTTAAAGTCGGTTGAAGAAGTGCCCTGCCAGCTGACTTCTTCTTTCCAGGCGGTCGGGGTCATGTCCTGCACATAGGCCGCACTGATTACCCATTCGGTAGCATCCCAGGTAGTGGCTGGTCCGGTTACCCCGCGTTTTCTAACGGCTTTGCTGTCGGTGTATTCCCAGGCTTCTCCACTTCCATCAACATCAATAACGCCATAGGCATCTATCAGTTCACCTGAACTGTGGTCACCACCAAAATACAAAAAGTAACCATCGTCACCATTACCCGTAATAAATCCACTTGAAGTATTGGGGTCGAAGCCATACGCTGCATTAAATTTTGTAGAATCAGCGCCATAGGCGATTACGTAAGCTTCTCCGGCTGCCAGGGTTCCTGTTAAATGTACATCATTCCAGGTGACTCCGCCTGCCTGACGGCCAAGGTACCAGGAATCGCTGCCAAAATCGATTGTTGTACTACCGGCATTGTAGATTTCCACGAAACGCCCTTCAAAATTGTCTCCGGGATCAGCCACTTCTGTAATCATCAAATCTTTGTTGGCTGCAATGGTAGAAGCACTGGTAGTGGGTACTGTTCCATCGGTTTTGTAGTCGATATCGCTACCGGAATTTGTATAAGGATAAATGGCAAAATAGTAGGTCGTACTCGTTTTGAGGCTTGTCCAGGTGTAGGCTTCTGTACCGTGGGTTACGTTCACTTGTCCCACATCGTCCGCCATATCTGTATCATCCGCTTCGGCAGTACCATCGCTCGGGGCCGTAAAACTATTGGTGATATTGGCCATAATCAGGTAGCCATCAGCAACTACCGCACCGTCGTTATCGCTCCATGTTAACGGAATGGTAGTAGAGGTGGGTGTTCCGGCAGCAAAACTGCTGACATGGTTCGAAGGCTCATTTTTGAGTGTAGTGGCATCATCAATTACTCCTGATGAATAATTATCAGAACCATCTACCGACCAGGCTTTGTAAAAGTACTGTGTATTTGAGCTAAGCGATGTATGGTTGTATGAAGTACCACTCTGGTTATAAATTACCTCGCTACCGTCAGCAAAAGTGGCCCCCACCGAGTAAGCAGTCCCGTCAGTTGGCGTGGCCGTAATGGCTGAAGTGTTGTAAACCACCATCACGGCATCCGTATTCCCGTTTTGTGTCCATGATAAATCAATTTGCGTAGCACTGCTCGCCGCTGCAACAAATCCTGTGGGATCAGCTGGGGCGCTGCCACCACAACTCATGGTATGCTGGCCTAAATCGGCCGGGTCGCCTCCGGCATACGCGCTAAAAGTCCAGTCAGACGAAGCATAGGTTGTAGTTGGTGATGTTACCGATGCATTTCTGATGACATCTTTGTCATCGTAAAAATAAGAGGCATCCCCTATCGTTCCAAAAACATCAATATTTGAGGAGGTTTTTCGAAGTGCAATTACGTCATTTCCATTAAAGGTTAGCGAACCACTTGTTTGGTCCGGTGTTCCTGACCAGGCACTTGAACCACTATTGGCCAATACCCAGACATCCTGATCGGCTATTGAAGATCCATCTGTTAAATCAATTGTCACACTTACACTAGAACTACCATTGGTGTACATTACCAAATCATAATCGGCAAGGCTGACACTGGCACCGGTAAAGTTTGCTATTTCGACATATTTTTGAGCTCCTTTTTCAACCACTTGCGAAATAATTAAATCAGATGCACAACCACCTCCACTGCTGCTTACCGAGCCACTGCAAGTGACGGTTTGGGTTGTTACCCCGGTTGAAGTGGCGGTGATGTCTTCATTGTTATAATCACCTGCAGAAAGGCTTGCTTTTAGACGGGTGTAAATGGTAGTAGAAGCCACCGAACCCCCACTTTGAGTAAGGGTAATGGAACCGGTAAATCCCGAACCTGATGTTTCTGAAATTTCATAATCCGTAGGGGCACTTAAACTAATGTCAGCAGTTAAATTGGTACCTTCAACCGTAAAGGTTTGTTCGCCCGAAGGGCCACTGCCTTCCACATAAGAAAAGCCTGTTAGTGTTGACGGATTAACCGT
>JANTGU010000219.1 GCA_024762735.1 Bacteroidales bacterium
CTCGCTTTGAATATCCAGCAGGATATCCATCAGGCGTGTCTTGTCGTTTTGATAGCGTTTAACTATTTTACTTACCAGGTCTTGCATAGTGATGTATTTTAAAAATAATGAATCAAATTCAATGTTGTTAAATATTTCACAGCAAATATAAATGATATTATTGTTATATTATTAACAGTTATAAAATTTAGAAGCAGTATAAATTGAATCAAAGTGCAGAGTTTTGATCAAGTGCTCTTTTTGAGTTAATGAATTTTTACTTTAGGTGTTTCTATCATATTTAAGGTGAGTATTGAAATCAAAGTCGGACAATCGGGGATTGACCTGGGTTATTTGGGGCAATTGACTAATTTTGCTTCAAGTTTTTTTTTGGTAGTAGTTTAAGGATTTTAATAAAGATGGTGTGATGAGCTTATTGGATAGTTATGTGGATAGGGACGTGGTAAAGCACTTTGCCTCGTTAATGGCTGATTTGGAACCACAACCGAGCAGGATTGCTATGTTAAGCGCTGATTTGCTGGCTAACATGAATCGGGTTGCTTTAACCGATTGGATTCCGGACGGGGTGGCCATCGAAGGGGAGGCAGCGTTGGGTTTAGAAATGGAGAGCAAATCGTTTATTGACAAGCTCATCGAATTTACCAAAAGGGAGAAGGTAATTTTAACTGTGAAGCAGCACTACCTGGAGATTCCGGGTAGTCACTCAACCTTAAAAGAGGAAATGGATAAGGGAACAGACATCAGGGTGGTTGAGGATATTTTAGGTGCCATGGTGGTAGCCAGCAGGAAGCGGAGGAATAAAGTTATTTTTCCTATCACAGGCTACGAAGACGAAGGCCTGATTACGGCCGCGGGTCTGGCTAAAGCCAAAACAGTGGGGTTTAGAAATTTTTTCGTGCATAATCAACACCGGCAGACAAAAGGCATATTGGAAGCATTGGCAACGAGCCGGAAGCAAGTAGATGGGTTTATCATTCCTTTAAAGGTGGGTTTAAACACAGGGGTGGGTGCTTTTTCGTCGATTCCGCTGCTCTATAATAAAGGGGTTGTGGTAAGTGGTTACGAACCTATGGAAATCATGCAATCAATTTGGATGGTGTTAAACCAGCAATCGGAAAAAGCACCGGCTGCTGTTTATCAACGAACCAAAGAGGTTTCGGATGAAGTAGTGAACCGCGCCAGGTGGATGCTGGAGGAGGTGTTTGAGCCAGCGGATATGCTGATAGACAATCTGGGGCTTGTAAAAGATGGAGGCTTCAGGATAAGGGAAAAGTATCGGGATTTTGACGCTCAAAATTTGTTTTGACCCCCAAAAAGTAACGCATATTTTCCAACAGAAAGCCACTAGCACTCATTAATAGTTGAGTAAACAACTTATCAATGGTTGTGTCCATATTTAAATTTCTCATAAAAGCTTAACAGCTCGCTGTTAAGATCCTCAAAGGCAACATAATGGTTTGAGCAACCTTTGCGTGAACAAATGTTCACCCTGCCGCCGGTTTTAAGTGTCAAAGAAACCATGGGTGCTCCACAAATTTTGCACTCCTCCTTAACCAGCAACTCTTTGTTACAGTGTGGGCAGGTAAATTCAACAATCGTTTTGTCCGGGATTTCGATATCAGATACGTGATCAAAGCACTCGTAAACCGAGCACAGGTGAATGGTACCTCTTTGTGTCGGGGTCATTACATTTAACTTAATGCTTGGAAAACTGTGCAGTTTATGCTCTTCGCACATAAACGATTTCATGCAAAACGGACACTGAACCTCAAGTGAAACATGTGATTTCATATGTAAGTATTTTTAATTTAAAAAAACAACTGTTCAAAAATAAACAATAGATTAACTGTAAACAAGTGCTTAAGGTAATTAAGAAGGAGTATAAACTACTTCCCGAGTTTATTTCCTACAAAGTACGGGTATTGGTTTTGGTTTCTGAAAGGTGTAAACGGTAAAAGGTAATGTTTTGACAAGCCAACGACCAAAAAATTTTTGTCAGCTATGGCTTAATTCCCTCAAATCCTTACCAGTTTTAATAAAAATTAATAGTTGAAACCCTATCTTACTCATCACAAATTTAGTAACTTTGCCAACTTATCTAAATTAATTCTAAATAATAAAGATATGGAAGACAAATTAAGTCAAAATAAAGTTTTAGAGGAAGTTACGGGAAGTGATTATAAATATGGCTTTGTGTCGGACATTGAAAATGATGCTGCTCCCAAGGGGCTTAACGAAGATATAATTCGATTAATCTCGAAAAAGAAGGAGGAGCCGGAATGGCTGTTGGAGTTCAGGCTTAAAGCCTTTCGGCATTGGTTGAAGTTGGAGGAGCCTGATTGGGCGCTTATTGATTATCCTCCCATTGATTACCAAGATATTATCTATTACTCTGCTCCCAAAAAAAAGGAAACATTGGCAAGTCTCGATGAAGTGGACCCTGAGCTGCTGGATACTTTTAACAAGCTGGGCATTCCGCTGGAGGAGCAAAAGGTATTGGCAGGTGTAGCTGTGGATGCTGTTATTGATAGCGTTTCGGTTAAGACTACTTTTAAGGATACCTTGTCAAAACATGGCATTATTTTTAGCTCTTTTTCAGAAGCGGTAAAAGATTATCCCGAGTTGGTAAAAAAGTATCTGGCCAGCGTTGTGCCTTACACCGATAACTATTTCGCGGCTCTTAATTCGGCGGTATTTAGCGATGGGTCGTTTGTGTACATTCCAAAAGGGGTGCGGTGTCCTATTGAGCTGTCAACTTATTTCAGAATTAATGCTGCCAACACGGGTCAGTTTGAGCGCACGCTAATTGTGGCTGATGATGATGCCTATGTCAGCTATTTAGAGGGTTGCACAGCCCCCATGCGCGATGAAAATCAGTTGCATGCCGCCATTGTAGAAATTGTGGTGATGGATAATGCCGAGGTTAAATACTCGACAGTCCAAAACTGGTATCCCGGTGATAAAGAGGGAAAAGGTGGTATTTATAACTTTGTGACCAAGCGGGCAGCCTGTAGAGGGGTAAATTCAAAAGTTAGCTGGACGCAGGTGGAAACGGGATCGGCTATTACCTGGAAATATCCCAGTTGCGTGTTGATGGGCGATAACTCGGTGGGTGAATTCTACTCGGTAGCGGTTACCAACAATTATCAGCAGGCTGACACGGGAACCAAAATGGTGCACCTTGGTAAAAACACTAAAAGTACCATTATCTCTAAGGGAATTTCGGCAGGGAAGAGCAACAACAGCTACCGTGGTCTGGTTCGAGTAAGCAAGAAGGCAGAGGGTGCCCGTAACTTTTCGCAATGCGACTCGCTATTGTTGGGTGACCAATGCGGTGCCCATACGTTTCCTTATATTCAGGCTGCCAACGATTCGGCTATTGTTGAACACGAGGCTACAACATCCAAGATTTCAGAAGAGCAGCTTTTTTATTGTCAGCAGCGAGGCATTGAAACAGAAAAAGCCATCGGGCTGATAGTTAATGGTTATGCCAAGGAGGTATTGAATAAACTCCCCATGGAGTTTGCCGTGGAGGCCAGAAAACTTTTAGAAATAACGCTGGAAGGAAGTGTTGGGTAAAAAATGATAATGATTTACAATGCACGATTGCGATTTGGAACGTGCGATGTAATAAAATAATAAGTGAAAATTTCAAGATATGCTGTTAAATATAAAAGACCTTCATGTTGCCATTAATGGCAAAGAGATTTTAAAAGGATTTAACCTTCAGGTTAACAAAGGTGAGATACATGCCATCATGGGGCCAAACGGAACAGGGAAAAGTACCCTGGCGGCGGCCATTACAGGGAGAGAAGGATACGAAATTACCAAGGGTGAGATCATTTATAAAGGACAGGTGATCAACGATTGGACACCTGATAAACGTGCTAACGAGGGTGTTTTCCTTAGTTTTCAGTATCCGGTTGAGATACCGGGCGTTAGCATGACCAATTTCATGCGGACGGCGCTCAATGCCAAAAGAGAGTACCTGGGTCAACCCCAATTAAAAGCAGGAGCCTTTTTAAAACTGATGGAAGAGAAGAAGAAGTTGGTAGAAATTACTGCCAAACTTACCAACCGTTCGGTTAACGAGGGCTTTTCGGGAGGCGAAAAAAAGAAAAATGAAATTTTTCAAATGGCCATGCTTGAGCCAACGTTGGCCATACTTGACGAAACGGATTCGGGGTTGGATATCGATGCGCTAAAAGTAGTGGCCAAGGGAGTGAACGAGCTAAAGTCCGACGAAAATGCCTTTGTGGTGATTACACACTACCAGCGGTTGCTCGATTATATTGTGCCTGATTTTGTGCACGTGATGTATGGCGGGCGTATCGTTAAGTCTGGGGGTAAAGGCCTGGCTCTTGAGCTGGAGGATCAGGGTTACGAATGGGTGAAAGAACAATTTGGAGAGGAATAAAACGAAGCTATGAAACTGGAAAACAGAACCATATCACCCTTGGAAAAAAGATTGCTTCAGGTTGCTGACGAAACCATCGCGGCGGCAAACCAAGCGGACTCAAAAGATAATGCTCTTCGGCAGGAAGCGCTGCAGCAATTCAAAATGATGGGTTTGCCAACAAAGCGAGCTGAAAAGTGGCGCCATACTGATTTTTTTGAATGGTATCAAAAACCCTTTAATCCTGTAACAGAAAAGGAGCCTTTTACTACTGAGGTGAACGATATCTTTGAGTGCACCGTGCAGGGTTTCGATTCTAACGTGGTTTCTATTTTAAATGGCCACTATTACAGTCCTGAAGA
>JANTGU010000220.1 GCA_024762735.1 Bacteroidales bacterium
CGAAAGTCGTATCTTCAAATGTTATGAACACAAAAGGTACTGCTGT
The DNA here is from genome assembly GCA_024762735.1 of Bacteroidales bacterium. Taxonomy (GTDB): domain Bacteria; phylum Bacteroidota; class Bacteroidia; order Bacteroidales; family F082; genus B16-G9. The sequence goes on from JANTGU010000220.1 coordinate 47, forward strand.
TGTTTCTGATACAAATGGTAGTTTATTATTTTATACTGATGGGAGAAGGATTTACAATAAAAATCATGTCCCAATGCTAAATGGAAACGTTTTAATGGAAGATGACCCTTTAGTAACTCAACGAGTGATCATCATTCAAAAACCTGAAAGCGATAATTTGTATTATGTTTTTTTTGTAGGAAGAGGCACATGGACTTCCTCTGGCCGTTATGGCCTTTGGTATGATATTGTAAATATAAATGGTGATAATGGATTAGGCGAAGTAATTGAAAAAAATAAACTCATTGAAAGCGCATGGGATGCACAGGAGAAATTATTTGCAGTAAAACATGTAAACAATAAAGATATTTGGGTTATTACTCGAAAAATGAAAGAAGATAAATTTGCATCTTATCTTTTAACTAAAAACGGATTAGACCTAACGCCAGTTTTAAGCAATGCATTACAAATTAGAGGAGATAATGCAAAAGGTTATATGAAGATATCCTATAACAAAAAATACATCTTTGCAGCGTATTTAGATATTCCGCCCTATACAGTTGAAATAGGATCATTTAATAGCAAAACGGGAGTAATAAATTTACTTTATTATTCACTTCTACAAACTGACTTACAAGGAAGACCACTGCGACCTTTTGGAATAGATTTCTCTCCTGATTCAAAATTGCTTTATGTCGCTTATGCATCGCAAGACAATGATGTTGACATCTTTCAATATGAAATGAAATTTTTAAATAATCATGTACAGTTTGCGCAATCAGCCGAAAGGGTGGGAAAAGGAGCAGGAATAGGACTTCAACTGGCACGGGATGGAAAAATTTATTGTTCATACCCGTTAAGTGGTCAGGACTATTACTATGTAAGTACTATTAATAAACCATGGATGAAAGGTATAAGCTGCAATTACCAAAAAGATGACATTTATCTTAACGGTTCCCGTGTTTATTACTGCTTCCCCAACATCCTCCTCGACTACCTCTACCGTTTCGAGTGGGAAGGCGAGTGCTCGGGGCCTTCCAACGCCATCCGCTTTAAACCCAATTTCATGTTTCCCGATTCCATCCACTGGAACTTTAATGACCCCGCCTCCGGTGCCGACAGCATCTCCAACGAACTGTCGCCCGTGCATTATTTCACCTCCGGCGGCGAGTTCGAGGTGTCGGCCGACGTGTGGTACCCGCCCGACAGCGCCAACCCCTTCGGCAGGTACGAACACACTTCGCGGGTGGTTACCGTAAAGCAGTCGCCGCTGCCCGACCTGGGCAATGACACCCTTATTTGTAAAGATGCTTCCATTGAACTTGATGGTGGTGCGGGTGAAGGAAGCTACGTTTGGAATACCGGTGACTTCGGTATGAACGACAGCCTGATTACCGTGTCCGATACCGGTACTTACTGGGTAAAGGTTAATGCTCCCAACGGCTGTGTTACTGTTGATTCCGTTCAGGTGGAATGGCAACCCCCGGCGCTGTTTTTAGAAGACAGTCTCGTGATTACACCCACCTCCTGCGGCGGCAACTCGGGAAGTATTACCGGCCTACAGGTGCAGGGCACTCAGCCGCTGACTTTTACATGGCTTGATGCCGATGGGAATGTTTTAAGCAACAATTTGGATATTTCAGGCCTTGGCGTGGGCAATTACTACCTGCAGGTTACCGATGGCAACGGGTGTGTTACCCTCTCGGAATCCTACACCGTCACCGACGCGGGTGACATTACGGTAGATACGGTGCTTGTTTCGGGGGCACACTGTGGTCAAAACAACGGCAGCATTACCGTTTTTGCGCACTCGGAAGCTACTTCGTTTTTTAACTACTCCGTTGATGACGGAAACTTCTGGCAGGAAAACGATTCGGTTTTTAAAGATTTGATTTCGGGTAACTATATTATCCGCGTGAGCGATATCAACGGCTGCCAAAGCGTGTACAATTATAATCCTGTAGTGGTGGATAATGTTCCGCCTCCCCTGGTAACCTCCGTTACCGTTACCGACGAAACCAACCACGATGGCAACGGGGGCATTGTCATTTCGGCTACAGGCAGCGGAAGCCTCTCTTTTTCCATCAACAGCGGCAGCTCGTTTCAGGATAACGGTAGTTTTTCCAATTTGTCGGCGGGAGTCTATCCTTGCATGGTACAAGATACTTTTGGTTGCGACACCTCTTTCGAGGTAACGGTAAACCGCCTCAGTACACAGGTTTTGGAAGCCATGGCCGGCGACGGGCACACTTGTCTCGGCAAGGCAGCACTGGTACCGCTGATGGTTTCGGGATTCGACAGCGTAACAGGGTTCAGGACAGAGGTAACCTATGACAGCTCGGTGCTTACCGTTACCGGCTATCAAAATGCCGATCCCTCCATCCAAGGCAACCTATCGGTACAAACCGTGCAAAACGACAACAGGGTAATTGCCCTGTGGCAAGACAACAACGCCGTTACACTCGCCGACAACACCACCTTGTTTCAACTGATTTTTGAAGGCAAAAAGGAGGGCTACTCCTCGGTTGACTGGGCACACAGTGCCGGCGAAAGCAGTTTTGTTAACGCGGCGGGAGAGGTTATCAATACCGAGTTTGTTACCGGCAACGTGCGTATCTTTTCCACCCCGCAGATTTTGTTGGCAGACCAGCAAAAGATATGCGAAAACGACAATCTCTTCATCTCACCTTTTGTATCAGGAGGAAGTGGGGCCTACAGCTACTCGTGGCAGGGTCCCGGCGGCTTTACCTCCGACAACAGCCTGCTATGGATAAACAACGTGCAGCAAAGCATGGAAGGCTCATACAGCTTTACCGTTACCGATACCATCAACTGCGTAGAACAGAAAACGGTTCAGGTAATGGTTGACCCGGCTCCGTTGGTTTCGTTTGCCAGCAAAGACACCCTGTTTATGAACCCCGGCGATTTGCTGGAAGCGGGCACCGATGCCATTGCCTACCTTTGGAGTACCGGTGATACCACGGCAGCCATCAAACTCGACAGCATGGGCAGCTACTGGCTGTCAGCCACCGGCATCAACGGCTGCAAGAGTTTCGACACGGTGCAGGTGCTTTGGGGCGGCATGCCCTTTTTCGTCCCCAATGCCTTTACACCCAATGGTGACGGGTTAAACGATGTTTTCAAGGTGATTCCCCGTTACGACTACGTCAGGAATTTCGTGTTGCAGGTTTACAACCGATGGGGCGGGCTTATTTTTGAAGGAGAGGGAAGCAATAGCGGCTGGGACGGCACTTTTAAAGGACAACCTGTAGCACGCGGAACCTACATCTACCGTATTGCCTACCGAGATTTTCAAACCAACCAAAGCCAGGTAGTACAGGGAACGGTGGTGGTGGTGCGGTGAGAGGAGAAGGGAAGATTTAAGAATGCTATCGACATTCGATATTAGAAGGGGATGTTGGTAAAAGGCTTTGTGAGTGCACGATTGCAAACTGCGCGAGAGGAAGAGATAAATTTAATGAACGAACCCGACCTGCCAGGTCTCCGCAAGCAAGTGCGCAGGCGACCTGGCAGGTCTGATGCAAAATGTCAGAATAGCAATATTAGATTCTAGAAGTATTTGAGATTGAATGACGGCAAAGCCAAACAACAGCGACCAACGGGAGCTAATTCCGCGAGCCTTATGGCGAACCAATATCGTGACCGCCGGGAGCCAATTACGCGACTGAAAGGAGCGTTAACGCGAGCCTCCCGGCGAGAAAATGACAGCGAAGCGAATAACCCCCTCTCTTTTTCCACCAAACTTACTACCTTTGCCGCATGATAATTATAGATGATGTTTTGGTGAGCGACGAGGTGAAAGAGATCTATTTTGCCTGCAACCTGAAAGCCTGTCACGGGGATTGTTGCGTGGAAGGCGATGCGGGTGCTCCGCTGGAAGAAGAGGAAATTTCGATACTGGAGGATTATCTCGAAGATATTAAACCCTACATGTCGAAAGAGGGTCTGGAAGTGGTGGAGAAAAACGGTGTTTTCGATTACGATATGGATGCCGAATTCGTCACCCCTTTGGTAAACGACCGCGAATGCGCGTTTGTCTATTTTGAAAACGGTATTGCCTTGTGTGCCATTGAAAAGGCATGGCTCGAAAAGAAAATAGACTTTCAAAAACCCGTTTCCTGCCATTTATACCCCATTCGTATTGATAAAGTGGGCGATAAACAAGCGGTAAACTATAACCGCTGGTCGATTTGTATTCCCGCGCTTAAGTCAGGGCGTGAAGCCGGTGTTCCGCTATATCAATACCTAAAGATTCCGCTTATCAGGAAATTCGGCACGGAATGGTATGAAAAGCTGGTGGCCGCCATCGAAAAATAGCGCATTCGAACCCGATGCGCTATGTTATTACAAATTATTGTTAACGAGTTGCTTGGTTACAATGACTAATTCTCGTTGCAACGGTTGATACAATCGATAATTTCGGTAAGGGTATTACTACGTAAAGCATAAAATATTTTTTTCCCATCTCGTTTTGAAATCAGCACCCCTTTGTTTTTTAAAATATTAAGATGATGTGAGGCCGTTGCCTGCTCAATTTCAAGTGCTTTGTATATTTCAGTTACACTAAGATGCTTGTCTCCCGACAAAAGCTCGATAATGGCAATCCTCATGGGATGAGAAATTGCCCTGAGTTTACTTGCTGCAAGTTCAAGTTTTGCAATATCAATATTAAATTTTGCCATTGTTATAAATTTTCGACAA
>JANTGU010000221.1 GCA_024762735.1 Bacteroidales bacterium
TCTGGGTTGACAAAAGCCACCACCTTGTTTTTGGCAAAATCATCATTCACGTAAAAGTCAAAGTTGCGGCCAACCAATAGGTCGTTGCTGTTCTGGCCTTTATTTACCCCGAAGGAGGTACAGCCCACCATGGCCAAATCGGTTAACGCGTGCCCAATGTCGTGCGCCCCGTGATAGTTAAGCATGCGCTGATAAGGAGGAGCGATGAAGTTGTACTGATCGGAACAGGAGAGTGAAATACCGTAAATCTCCTTTTTATAAGGTTCAGGTATATAGTCATCAATATCACGATCGAACCAGGCAATAAAATATTTTAGAAAATGAAGGTAAAACTTTGAAGGGATCATTTTGTTAATCTGTTCTACAAATGCATGCTCTTGCACTTCGATTAACTCTTTGGTCAGTTTTCCACCGGCCACTCCCATGTCAAAAGGTTTTCCCTCGAGGTACATCTCCCAAAGGCCATAGCGGTTTTTACGAAGCATGTTGTTATCCACCAGGTAAAAGTCGTTGGCCTTTGTAACCCTTTGCAACTTCATGGCCGTCCGGTCTTTGATTACCGGCGCCTCTATCCGGGTAGAATAATCAAAAGCAATGGCCGCCAAAACGAACACTACAATAAAAACAACTACCAACCATTTTAAAAACTGTACTATTCTATTTTTTCTCATATATGATATTAATTGGGGACAAAAGTAGGTGATTATCGAGATGCATTGCTTTTTTTCTTATCTTAGTTTCCAAATTAATTCGCAAACCACGCAGACATGAAAATAGTAATAGTTGGAAATTACCCTCCCCGGCAATGTGGTATTGCCACCTTTACCGAAAATTTGGTAAATGCTATGTTAACAGGCAACCACGGAGAAGATGAGCAGTTTGAAATTGAAGTAGTTGCCATGAACGACCCCAACAAGCACTACGATTATCCTGCTATCGTGAAGCGAATCATTAATGAAAACGATAAAAAGTCCTATTTAAAAGCTGCCGAATACATCAACGAATCGGGTGCTACCCTTTGTCTGCTTCAGCATGAGTATGGAATTTTCGGGGGCAACAGCGGCATCCTGCTACTGGGACTTGTTAAAGCACTAAAAATCCCCTTGGTTTCAACTTTCCACACGGTACTTGAGCACCCCAACTTTCATCAGCGCGAAGTGCTGAAATCAATTGCTTCCCACTCATCCAAAATCGTGGTGATGTGCCATAAAGCCATATCGATGCTGGAAGATGTTTTTGATGTAGATGCGAAAAAGATAAAGGTAATCGAGCATGGGGTGCCCGATTTTGAAAAACTTCTTAAACCCAAACCCATCAAGCCCGAGAAGTGGGTAAATAGAAAAGTCATTATCACCTTCGGGCTGCTTAATCGGAACAAAGGCATCGAAACGGTGTTGCGTGCGTTGCCCATGGTGATTGAAAAACATCCCGAAGTTTTATACGTGATATTGGGTAAAACCCACCCTCATGTTGTTAAACTGCATGGCGAAGAGTACCGGGCCCATTTAGTCAGGATTACCAAAGAGCTAAATCTGGAAAATCATGTTGAATTTATTGATCAATATGTAACTGAAAAAGATCTAGCCTCAACCCTGTCGCTGGGCGACATTTATATCACCCCCTATCTCAACAAGGAACAGATTACAAGTGGCACCCTCGCGTACGCATTGGGAGCAGGATTAGTGGTAGTATCGACTCCTTACTGGCATGCCGAAGAGGTACTTGCCAACGAATTGGGCAGGTTTTTTGATTTTCACGATTTCCGCGAGTTGGCTAACGAGTTAAATTTGTTGCTGGACGACGAAACTACCATCAATCAAATTCAGAAGAAGGCAAAAGAGTTTGGCCGGAAAAACTACTGGCCACTCATTGGCCAACGCTATCGTCAGTTGTTGGTTAACGTGACCAAAAATGCCATCCAATATTTGCAAGAGATTAACACAGCGCCTGAAATTCCGGCCTTTTCGTTCAAGGCCATCAAGCGTTTGACCACGCAAATGGGAATCTTGCAACATGCCCGCGGAATCGTGCCCTTTTTAAAGGAGGGATACAGCCTGGATGATAACGCCCGGGCCATTATTGTATCACAAATGGCCTTCAAGCGGTTTCACCATGAAAAATATCGCGACTACCTGGTAAAATACTTATCTTTCATGCTGCTCATGCACCGTGAAGACGGCATGGTAAACAACATGCTGTCGCATTACAACCAGGTTATTGACGCGAAGCTTTCGGAAGACACTTTTGGACGCTCGTTATGGGCGTTAGGATACCTGGTGCATACAGCAAGCAACGACAGTATCTTCAGAATCGCCCACGACCTTTACCATGCATCCATTCAGAACATCGAGCACCTTAACCACTCCAGAGGCCTTGCCAACAGTATCCTTGGCCTGTTTCACTATATCCGAAAATTTCCTGACCAGATTGAGCAGATTGATAAGCTGACACTGTTGGCTGACAAGTTGTGTCAACGCTACGAATCGCACAGCATATCGCGCTGGAACTGGTTTGACCCTGAAATTACTTACGACAACGGGCTAATCCCCACGGCACTTTACCTGGCTTACCAGATTACCCTCGACAATCGCTACCTGGCCATTGCCAACGAGGCAACCACGTTCATCGAGGACATCTGCTTTGATAACGGTCACCTGTCGCTGGTTGGCAACAAAACCTGGGGCGGCGACAAAAATCAAAAGTCGGACATAGGCCAGCAACCGCTAGACGCGGCAGCCATGGTACTGCTTTACGATGCCCAATACAAAACCCTACAAAAAGAGCGCTCCATCGAGCTGCTCAAAAAATCGTTTTTATGGTTCTTTGGCGAAAACGACTTGCACATCCCGTTGTATGATGCTCAAAACAAGGGCGTGTACGATGGCATGGAAGAATTTGAAGTAAATTTAAACCAGGGAGCCGAAAGCAACATCACCTACCTGATGGCCTGGCTTATCGCCGAGCCCTATTTGAGGGGGCAGGAGTGAAAGGAGGTGCTTTTATTGTGCTTATGAGCAGCAAACAGTCTTGCGACTATGTTGCATCCCCTTTTGAACCTTTATGTTTGTTGATGTTCACGATGTTCAAACATACAATTTCTTGTTCTGATGACCACTATGCGCAGCATGCACTATGAGCCGCTGTTACCTGCCTGTTGTTTTTGCTTTTTTATTGATGGAATAACTAAACTTCATAAATCGCTAATTAATGGATTTGGGATTAGTTTAAAGTTATTGCAAAAACTACTTTGGTTCCATTCGCTTCGCCGAAATTATTTTTCAAATCAATAATCTGCAGCTCAATATTTTGTTTTGACTTTTTATTCAGCACTTTGATCCGTTCCCGGGTTATGGTAGTGGCCAGCGACTTATGATCCTTATTTAGCTCTTGCAGCATTTCCTTAGCCCTTTCCCTGCCAATGCCGTCATCTTCCACTTCATAAACAAGGGTTTGTTCTTTTAATATAAACCGAATCTGAATATTTCCTTTTGACCCCTTATGTTTGATTCCGTGCTCAATGGCATTTTCGATGAAAGGTTGTGCAAGCATGGGAGGGACAAGTGTATTTTCAGGATCGATTTTATCATCCATTTCGATGGAATAAGAAAACTTCTCAGGGAAGCGGACTCTTTGCAATTCCAGATAGTTTTCTATCGTGCTGATCTCATCTTCCAGCGGGATGAGTTCTTCCACCGAGCTGTCCAGTATGTTGCGCACCAGTTTTGAAAAACGGGCCAGGTATCTGGTGGCTTTTTCCGGATTATTGCTGATGATGGTATTCTGGATGCTGGCCAAGGAGTTGAAGATGAAATGAGGGTTCATCTGTGAACGGAACAATCGTTGCTTTAACAACAGGTTCTGTCGGTCGGTTTTAAGGATATTCTGGTGAAAGATGACAACTCCAACCAACACAACAAGAACAAGTACCACAATAAGGCTGATAAGAATAATCCTGTTTTGTCTGTCCTTAAGTTCCCGATATTGGTTTTTCTGTGCCAGTTGCTCCATCTTCCTTGCCCTGTCTGACTCCTGCAACCTTAAGGTCATATTAACAAGTTCGTTGGCATTTTCAATTTGTTGTACCGAATCGTAATAGGCATGGTAAAGGCGGTAATATTCCAGCGCCATATCGGGTTGACCAACGGTACTATAATAATTGGCCAAGTCCCTATAAATATATGTTATTTGTGTTTTAGCCCATAAACGCCTTGTACTTTCTGTCCACATTTTTATAAAGCCCGGCCCTGAATCCAGTAACCAGTCGGGGGCATATTTTTTTTCAGGGTCGCTGTAGAAATTTCCGGTTTGGTTAACCTTTTTGGATATCTCAAGCGCATATTTAAAATACCCAAGTGCATCTTCATATTTTTTTTCTTTGGTCAGGATATATGCAATATTCGCTACACAGCGAGATTTCGTGAACAGGTAGGAAGTTTTATCCGCTTCCCGGATTGAAAGTTTATTATAATAAATGGCAGAGTCGGGCATGTTCATTATTAAAAAGGTTCTGCCCATGTCAGAAAAAACTATTGCCCGGTGGGTTATTACGTCATCACTTTCCCCCTTGAGAAAACTAATCGATTTTCTTATATAATACAGTGACGAGTCATATTCCCGGTTATTAGCGTAAGCCATTGCCATAGAAACATAAAAACTTGCTGTA
>JANTGU010000222.1 GCA_024762735.1 Bacteroidales bacterium
TTTTTAGCTCGGTGACGTACTAATCTAAAACTAAACTTACAAGTTATGAAAAAAGTTACCATTCTGTTTGCATCAATACTCATTTCAGCAACACTTTTTAGTCAATACACTGAAGTGTGGGTTAAGTACGGCCTGGTTTATGGGGAACACGAGGGAGACCCTATTTGGAACCCGGGGAGTATAAAAATGCCTGAACTTATCCCTTTTGATGAGGGTTACCGAATGTATTACGAGGTGAACAATCCTGATTCCTCCCAGATACAGTTTGCCGATTCACCGGACGGAATAACATGGACCTACGAGGGAATTGCACTTCGAAGTGACACCTGTACCGATACCACCAACAGGCTTTGGTCGATTGGAGCGCCGAGTGTGATTAAAATTGACAGCACAACTTACAGAATGTATTATGCAGCTACCGAACCTATTAGCGGGGATCCCAAGTTTTATATTCGGAGTGCTATATCCACCAATGGATCGGATTTTACCGATGAAGGTATCCGAATAGACATTTACCCTTATGACCCGCAAAGCAACCTGATTTTAGCCGGCCATGGCACGTTTTTTACTAACAATACCGGTGGAGTTACCGGAATCTTTTCAGGAAACCTTAAGGGAACCAACGAACCAAGCAGCTTGTTTGTAACCACCTCGGATGACGGGTTAAACTTTGATAATTTTCAACTTAAGTACCATGATTGGCACGACCCCGTTGTGGTAAAAAAAGACGGCAGTTATTTGCTGTACGCAAAACACCTTAATGACAAGTTTGGAACTGCCACCTCTCCCAACGGAACTTACTGGCCCGATGAGATGGATTCTGTCTCCTTTACTGATAGCGTCGGTGTACAGTTACTTGATATAGGAGATCTTGGTGGAGTACTGATGTCGAATAATGAAATTTGGATTTATTCAAACTATGGGGCTCCCTCCCGTGATTTTGCCTTGTTCAAACTTTCAAATCCTGTTAATATTAAAAAAACAGTAACTCAAAGTAACAGCTCAAGGGTATATCCAAATCCGGTTACCAACGAATCTGTTATCTCATTTAACAAGGGCAATGTTGTTCTTTTAACAATTATCGACAACCAAGGCAGAACCCTTGCCCATAAAAAACTATTCAATACCAGTTCCATTAGCTTAAACGAATTTGACCATTTCCCTGCCGGAATATACCACTATACACTTACTGTGGATGGGATTTTGGAAACAGGTAAATTTATTAAAGCAAAATAAATCCAACCAACAAGCATTTTGAGTAATATTGTCGCGAAACAGCAAGTTAAATCTCTTTTTAAATTAAGTTGAAAACAACCGGCCTATTACAGCAATTCCTGGGTAAATCAATCATTACAAAGTTGGTGATGCTATTGGTAATGGTACTGCTGTTTACAAACAGCTCAAAGGCTCAAACCAATACTTTTCGCACCTATCAGCCCATCAACCCCGGACAAGCCGGCAAGCTCTATTTTCATGTTGAGAGCACGGGATTTCTTAAAAACAACGAGTATTTTAGTCAGTTTGCTTACGGCTACACCGGAATCGGCATCTATCTCAAGCCTACCCTCGACTACTATTTCAGCAGGAAGTTAGGCCTCACTGCCGGGGTGTACATGCTTAAATACGCGGGACTTGACAACCTGACACAAGTTATTCCCACCTTCAGTATTCGATACAAACCTACGGAAACCATTGATGTTATCATGGGTAATATTTATGGCACGGCCAATCACCGGCTTGCGGAGCCGCTGTTCAGGTACGATCTGTTTTACCAGCACCATATTGAATACGGCGTGCAGTTTTTGTGGAACACCAAACACTTTAAAACCGACCTTTGGCTCAATTGGCGCCATTTCATTCAACTTGGCGACACCCTTCAGGAGGAGCTCACGGTTGGAAGCAGCTCATCGGTTATTTTGTATGATGACAAGACAATAAAGGTGTCCATCCCCGTTCAATTTTTAATTAACCACCAGGGAGGACAGTTTGCACCGCCCCCACGCCCAAGCACCACCACCATTGTCAATGGGTACCTCGGGGCGGACCTCTCCATTCAGCTAAACGAAAACTGGCAGTTGGGCTTTTCAGAAAACATGGCGCTTTACAACGGACTATCTTTTCCCACTGAAGGGGTAGGAAGTTTACCTGCAAAAAAGGGATGGGGCAATTATTTGAAAATGGTTATCGGTTGGAAAAATTTGCATTGGATGGCCGGTTATTGGCACGGGGATAATTTTATCGCCCCGTTAGGAGAAACCCAGTTTCAATCAGTTTCAGAGATTGACCCCCTGGTTTACCAACGAAACAGAAACCTGATAACGGGTAAACTATGGTACAACAAAACCATCATGAAAGGCGCCGTTATTGAAGCCCGTTTTGAAACCTTTTACGATACCGACCACCATCAAGTGGATTACTCCTACGGTTTATGGTTGAAGATAAACAGCAGTTTCTTTTTGACAAAAGCTAAAGCTGAGTAACCGTTTCAAGTTAAGCGCGCTATTTGCAACAACAAAAGAAATAGCAAGAAACCTTCTTTTTTTTCGAATTTCACGAATTAGACACATTGGTTGATAATCTGCAAACGTTGTTTCAAACAAATATGGGCAGGTTAGCGTTCTTTTTTTTCGTTATCCCCTACGGGGAATGACCTTGACTATGCCCGAGATACAATTCAGGTATCCCCTACGGGGAAAAGCAATGATTCTGTTTTGTTTGATTTTGTGATAAAATAATTGGATGTACCCTGTCCTCCAGGTTTCTAAGCCGAATACGATTGCGTCGGCTGCTTCGACAAGCTCTGCAACTAAACTCCCCTCTGTCCTCTCGCACGGTTTGCAACCGTGTGCTGGTACCAACCAGGCGGTTTTAATAGATACAAGCCATGTTTACGCTGAATTACAGGTTACAATTGAAAATTATATCCCTTTGTTAAAACTGATGAACGCAATGCCGCTTTCCAAATCATCCAGCACATCCTTCACTTTCTTTTCTGACAGGCTTTTGTAGAGCCCGTCTCTAAAAACATGATAATCATCATGGATTGGGCAAGGCTTATCATCGTCACACTCCACCAAACCCAATCCACAGCGTTTAAAAAACGACAGCCCCTCGTTAGCATCGATGATGTCCAGCAACGAAATATCCATGGTTTTCGAATTGGCATAAAATCCCCCGGTAGGACCTTTTGATGAAAAAATAATCTTTTTCCTTACTAAATGCTGTAGAACTTTTCCAAGGTACGACTCGGGAAAACCCAAATCACGGGCAATGGTTTTAATACCAAGACGTTCCTCTTCCGATGAGTTCTTGGCAAGATAAACCACTGCCCGCAAGGCATATTCTGTCGATTTGGAAAACATCTGCTACCGGTTAAGCTGTGCCCTGCCCTCTTCGGAAATCAAATCGGGTGTCCATTGAGGCTCCCATACCAAATTTACTTTAACATCGTACCCGGGAAAATTAACTTCCAAAATAGTTTGCACATGTTGCATAATGGAATCACCCACGGGACACCCCGGTGTAGAAAGTGTCATATCTACTTCAATAGATTTTGATTCATCATCTTTTGTCACGACGTAAATTAACCCCAGGTCAACAATATTAACCTCCACTTCCGGGTCAGGAACCTGTTTTAAAATATCAAGAACTTTTTGTTCTTCAGCTGAAAATTCTGTTTGTATCATGATTACTATTTTGTTTGTTTTTTATGAAAAATCATTTTAGAGGCGTTAATGGCATATACCGTACTGGTAAACAGCATTGCGATGGTGGCTGCCAAAACAATATATTTTACCGAAAACAGTAAACCTGCTATAAAAAGCAAAATGCTTATCACAAAGGAGTAGGTATGTATATCCACCAACTTGCTGTTGTACATCTGCCCCGGCAACGGTGTTTTTTGCTTTCCCACAACCTTTTGATAATAAAACAGCCAGATAATGAATGGCAATGTTTTATAGGTCTGGCCTAAGATTAAGCCCGAAAAGAAGCCGTAAATCATCAACACACCGGCCAATATTTCAAGTCTGCCAGCGGGAAGGCCAAAAACATCATCACCCACATAAACGGCAATAAATGCCAGCACGCTCAAACCCAGGATAGAGATGGCAATGGCAGTGGGTTTCATGCCGGAATCCAGTTTTCGGCGCATCCGTTTCGAAAAAACATCGTAGTTAAACCACAAAAACAGGAAAACCCCTGCCAACACAAGCAGCAGAGCCACACCGAACAACACGGATGGATAATTAGGAATCCAGGCTAAAATAAAAGCCAGCATCACACCTGTATTAATGAGATAATACCCCTTGACGAGCAAATCCTCTCTAATTTTATGCACGATTAAAAACATGGGCATCAACCGTGCGGCCACACCAATAATTAGCATCAAAAACCAACCGACCAAACCCACCACGAGGTGCGTTTTTAAAAACTGGGTATGCGCAATGGGTAACCAGTTATAGCTCATGTTCATCACCATAAACAAGCCCAGTGATACATTCAACAACAGGTAAATACCCGATGCAATGATGTAGAGCCGGCTAATGCTTTTTTTGGGTGAAGCGGCTGCACTCTTCAAGGTATTGATGGCAAACAGAAGCACAGCGATGATGATAAAGGTACCACCCATGGCTATGTTGTGCGTAAAT
>JANTGU010000223.1 GCA_024762735.1 Bacteroidales bacterium
GAACACGCTACCAATGTGGGCATCATGTTTCGTGACCCTGACAACGCGTTATTGCCAAACTGGAAACATATTCCCGTGGGCTATCATGGCCGAAGTTCATCCATTGTTGTTTCCGGAACCAACATTCACCGTCCCAAAGGACAAACCATGCCCAAGGGTGCCAACACACCGGTTTTTGGCCCGTCGAGGCTGGTTGATTTTGAACTGGAAACTGCTTTTATTACAGGCAAAGGCAATAAACTGGGAGACCCCATCCCCATCGAGGATACCGAAAATCATATTTTTGGCTTGGTACTTTTTAACGACCTTTCGGCACGCGACATTCAGAAGTGGGAGTATGTGCCGCTGGGACCATTCCTAAGCAAAAACTTCGGGTCGGTAATCTCGCCCTGGATTGTTACCCTGGAAGCACTGGAGCCTTTCCGGGTAGAAGGCCCCAAACAAGAGCCTGACGTTTTCCCCTACTTACAAACTACGGGCAAAAATAACTTTGACATTAACCTGGAAGTTTTTATCAAACCCGAAGAAGGCGAGGAAACCAGGGTATCGAAGTCAAACTTCAAATACATGTATTGGAACATGAGTCAGCAACTAGCCCATCATACCATCAATGGTTGCAACATTAAACCGGGTGACATGTATGGCTCGGGCACCATTTCGGGTCCTACCCCCGATTCGTATGGATCCATGCTGGAACTGGCCTGGCAGGGGACAAAGCCCGTCAAATTAAACGATGGCAGCGAACGAAAATTCATCAACGATAACGACACCATCATCATCAGGGGATGGGCAGAAAACGACAAGGTCAGAATTGGCTTTGGAGAAGCAAACACCAAAATACTACCTGCAAAACCATGATAGAAATCAACCCGGAAGAGTATGGCAACCAGCAACTTTTTAAGTTGTTGTTGGGTGGTGTTTCGCCGCGGCCTATCGCGTTTGCCAGTACCATCGACGAAAACGGAAACCCCAATTTAGCTCCTTTTAGTTTTTATAACGCTTTTGGCGTGAACCCCTCCCGACTGATTTTTTCGCCCAGCAGAAGAGGAAGAGACAATACCACCAAGCACACTTTTGAGAATGTTAAACAAGTACCTGAAGTGGTCATCAATGCTGTTACCTACGACATGGTTCAGCAGATGAGCCTTACCAGTGTAGACTTTCCAAAAGGAGTGAGTGAGTTTGTCAAATCAGGATTGACACCCCTAGAGTCTGTAATGGTTAAGCCGTACAGGGTAAAAGAGTCTCCCTTGCAGTTCGAGTGCAAAGTAGTCGATATTGTTGAAGTCAGTGGCAAGGCGGGTTCTGGCAACCTCATTGTTTGCGAAATTGTTCACATCCACTTAGATGAAAAAGTGTTGGACAACAATGGAAACATCGACCCTGACAAGATAGACCTGGTAGGGCGTCTGGGTGGAGACTACTATGTAAGAACCTCCGGGAATGCCAAGTTCATCGTCCCTAAACCGGTTGCCACCATGGGCATTGGCGTTGATGTGCTACCTGAGCAGGTGAGGTTAAGCCACGTGCTCACGGGCAACGATTTGGGCCAGCTGGGCAATCAGGAAAAGTTTCCATCTAAAGATGAGATTATAAGTTTTTTACAAGAAAACCCAGGGTTACGCGATAGAATTAATGATCAGGACTTTCGTCACCGATGGGCTAAAACACTTATTGAACAAGGTAAACCCTTTGATGCATTGAAGGTTCTGATAGCGCCATGATATCACACTCCAACTTTTCTCATTCTCCCCCACCCCATCTTTATACGCCACTCTGTCCATACCAAATATTTCCTACTTTTGAGCCATGATTTATCCATCCCGCTTTGAAGAGAAAATTGGATTCGAAAAAATCCGCGAGCTGATTGCCAGCGAGTGCATCAGCCCTATGGGAGAACACTTCGTAAGCAAGATTCGGTTTTCATCCAACGTGGAAGCCATTGTTAAAATGCTGGAACAAACTGAAGAGTTTAAACAAATCTTACAGTTTGGCAAACCTTTCCCTACCGGTGATTATCTCGATTTGCGCGAGCACCTCAGAGGCATTCAAACACCGGGCAGCTACCTCGAAAAGGAACCTTTGTTTGATTTAAAAACCTCCCTGAGAACGATTGCTGAAGTATTGACCTACATCGACAAGCTAAACCAAGCAGAATTCCCCCGCATCAAAGCAATGACTGAGATGCTTTTCTTTCCCAAAGAAGTTTATGAATCCGCTGACAAGATTATTGACGACAAGGGCGAGATTAAAGATAACGCTTCTGAGATACTCTATGAAATACGAAAAAAGATTGCATCCAAGCAAAGGCAGGTGTACAAAGCCACGAAAAAGGCCTTTGAATTGGCCAAAAAATCGGGATGGATTCCCGAAAATGCTGAAATAACCGTTAGAAACGGGAGGTCCGTCATTCCGGTCAAGGCCTCCGACAAAAGAGCCCTGCATGGCTTTATTCACGACGAGTCAGCCACGGGGCAAACAGCTTTTGTTGAACCCGGCGAGTCATTTGAAATTAACAACGAAATTCGCGAACTGGAAAACGAAGAGAGAAGAGAGATTATTAAAATTCTGACTCGGTTCACCGATCAATTAAGGCCCTATCTTAACGATCTGTTTCAACTTTACAGGTTTTTGGGCCTGATAGATTTTATACGAGCAAAAGCACTCTTCTCCATTAAAACAGAAGCCCACAAGCCGGTCATCACGCCGGAAAAAAAGATTGAGCTTCACGATGCCAGACACCCCTTGCTACTGTTGGCACACAAAGCGCAAAACAAGGTGGTGGTTCCGTTAGACCTTTCATTAGACAGCAACAACCGCATTCTTGTTATTTCAGGCCCCAATGCAGGGGGAAAATCGGTTTGCCTGAAAACTGCCGGCCTGTTGCAGTACATGCTGCAATGCGGGTTGCTAATCCCTGTTAAAGAAGAGAGTGAACTGTTTTTGTTTGACCGTATTTTTATCGACATTGGCGATGAACAGTCGTTGGAAAACGACCTGAGCACCTACAGTTCACACTTGTTAAACATGAAGTATTTTTTGCGTCAGGCCAACGAAAACACCATGTTTTTGATTGACGAGTTTGGTACAGGTACGGAACCTCAATTGGGGGGAGCCATTGCCGAAGCCGTATTGGAAGAACTAAATCATAAAAAATCGTTTGGGGTAATCACCACCCACTACACCAATATTAAAATTGCTGCCGAAAAGAACAAAGGCATGATGAACGGCGCCATGCTTTTCGATTCAAAAGAGATGCAACCGCTTTACAAACTTCAGGTTGGAAAACCGGGAAGCTCCTTTACTTTTGAAATTGCCCGCAAAATTGGTTTTCCTAAATATGTTTTACAAAACGCCAGAAAAAAAAGCGGTGACAAGGCAGTAAGTTTTGATCAACAATTACAACAGCTGGAGCTGGAAAAGCTAAAAATAGAGAAAAAGGAAAGGGAGCTGGCATCAACAGAAAGCCAACTTAACAACACCCTTGCCCGATACGAGCAGCTTAAAAAGAGTATTGAGCAATCGAAAAAATCAATTCTGGAGCAGGCCAACCAAAAGGCACTTGAGATTATTGAGTCATCCAACAAGGCCATCGAGAAAACCATTCGTGAAATCAAAGAGGGGAAGGCTGATAAAAAAGCAACGAAGGCAGCACGAGATAAGCTGGCATCAAAAAAAGAGATTCTAAAGAAAAGAGGGACCCCATCACCCAAAAAAAACAACACGCAAAAACTTGAAACCATAGACGATGACAAGTTAAAGCCCGGTGACAGGGTTACCATCAAGGAATCGGACATTGTTGGGGAGCTAATCTCGATTGACGGAGAAGATGCCCTGGTAAATGTGAACAACGTCCGATTGCGTACGTCATTTGAAAAACTTGAGAAAAGTAATGCCAGCACCAAAACATCAACGGGTCAATACAAAAGCTCGCGAGCAGGCATCATGCACGACATCAACAAAAAAGCAGCTAACTTTAGCCTCTCCATCGACTTAAGAGGCCAACGAGCCGAAGAAGCCATGTCGGTATTAAAAAAATATATTGACGACGCCATCCTGTTAAACATTAAGGAGATAAGCATCTTACACGGGAAAGGTTATGGTATTTTGAGGGATATCATCCGCGAGTATTTGCAATCGGTGGAAGAAGTACACCGCTTTGGCGATGCTCCATTGGATATGGGTGGCTCAGGCATTACAAGGGTCAGCTTTAAGTGACCAACCCTTACCTGAAACAAGTAGTCCCATTGAACCCCTTCAGGGTTCACCCCGTTTTACTCCATATACCCCCGATTGAATCGGGGGCTATTCGTGTTAATCCGCTTCACGGATTTTACTCTGGAAATCAAATTACCTGATTCTTTTTTTTAATACTAATACCAATTAATAGTGACAATTTAACATTATCTTCTTGAAGACTCGGATATGAATGCAGATAGCTGTCCTGTAACCAATATTGAACCCCTTCAGGGTTCACCTTATTTTATTCTTATTACCCCCGATTGCATCAGGAGCTACTCACGTTAATCCGTTTCACGGATTATACTTCTTAAAATCACGTTCCTTTACTTGTTTTTAGAATACCCAAGGCAATTTTTGGTGGCATTTTTAACACTATCTTCTTGAAAACTGGTAAT
>JANTGU010000224.1 GCA_024762735.1 Bacteroidales bacterium
AATCATCATCGAATTACACGAATTTTGCTAATTTTTAAATTGTGATTTCTGCATTGCAGAAATCACAATTATTCGTTTAATTCGTAAAATTCGATGATAAAATATTTAATCCTATTTTGAACTGCAAATACAATTGAATATACCATGGTGTCCATATTGGTTTCAACCCTTTTAACAAACCTCTTTCCAGCGAAAAAGCGTTTTAATATACATTTATTCCGACGAAAAAGTGTACATTTACACACATATTCCGACGAAAAAATGTAATTATGAAAAGAGAGGCGTTAAAATATCTATTGCAATGGAAGCAAAAAGAAAACCGAAAACCGCTTATTATCAGGGGTGCACGGCAGGTTGGAAAAACCTGGCTGATGAAAGAGTTTGGCAAAACTAACTATGCTCGTGTTGCTTATGTTAACTTTGAAAATACAAAAACGCTTAAAGATATCTTTAAGCACGATTTGGATGTAAAGCGTATTATTACTGCCGTTGAAATAGAAACCGGCGTGAAAATAGAAGCAGAGAACACGCTGATTATTTTTGATGAAATCCAGGACGTGGAGCGAGGCATTACTGCGCTTAAATACTTTTACGAAGATGCTCCGCGATATCACCTTATGGCTGCCGGTTCGCTGTTGGGCATTACTTTGCATAAGAACACCTCTTTCCCGGTGGGTAAGGTTGATTTAATGGATTTATATCCACTGGGATTTATGGAGTTTCTTGAAGCCGCGGGACAGTCACCTCTTGCCGAACTTCTTAATAAGAATGATTGGGAACTGGTTAAAACCTTTAAAAGCAAATATATCGAATTGTTGAAGCATTACTATTTTACAGGTGGAATGCCGGAGGTTGTTATGGAATATATTGCCGGCGGTGATTTTTCAAAAATAAGGACCTTGCAGGAAAACATCCTAAACGGTTATGAACAGGATTTTTCAAAACATGCACCATTATCTATTATACCACGTATCAGGTTACTATGGACATCTATACCGGCACAATTAGCAAAAGAGAATAAAAAATTCATTTATGGTGCTATAAAAAAAGGGGCTCGTGCCAAAGACTTTGAGTTGGCATTAAATTGGCTGTCAGACAGCGGGCTGGTTTACAAGGTGCACCGTGTCAGTAAGCCGGGCATCCCTCTTAAAGCCTATGAAGATTTCCAGGCTTTTAAACTTTTTGTGGTTGATGTTGGCTTGCTGGGTGCCATGGCCGGGTTGGGTGCAAAGGCTGTTATTGACGGAAACAAAGTATTTGAAGAGTTTAAAGGTTTGTTAACAGAGCAGTTTGTTATGCAGCAATTACGACTTAATTTCAAGAGAGATGTTTTTTATTGGTCGTCAGCAAAATCATCCGGCGAAATAGATTTTATTATTCAGCATGAAAACGAAATCGTACCCATTGAAGTAAAAGCCGAAGAAAATCTAAAAGCAAAAAGTTTAAAGTCATTTTTTCAAAAATATCCGCTAACAAAACCTGTCAGGCTTTCCATGTCTGATTATCGTGCGGAGGATTGGATGACCAATTTACCCTTGTACGCGATAAGCACCTTGCCATCTATTTTAAAAACTTTTGCTTAAAGTAACAAGTTTACAAACCTGTTGACAAATTTTGACAATAACGGACAGATTTTATATTGCCCGCATGAAAGGAAAGTACGGGACGAGGGTTGCAAATAGAAAGGAGTATGTGCATGTCGATTATTTTCTCAATGCCTTATCAAAATTTTACGCCTTACCAATTTATTGCCCGAGGTAAAACGTACAACATAAAGGCCGTCAGGAAAATGAGTGGTATTAAGTCTCAGGCTGTTTTGGGTTGTTTTAACCGTTTTTATCAACTGTCCGGAGGTACTATAAACAGCAATCTGCGTTGTTAAACTGTTTGAGTTTCCTATTATTATTGACAAGGAGTTGTTGGCGGGTATCGGAAACAATTTTACTAAAATCGGGTTTGTTTGCTGAATGGATGTTTGTTCGTCTTCGTTAATGCTTATCAGTTGGTTGGCGGTAATATCATAGGACCTGTTCACAACTCCCGAAGGCCAATAGGTTACCAGGCTGTCAATAAGTGTGGCGTTGTCCAGCCCAAAATGAAGCCTTAACATGCTTCCATCGTGTTGGCCTCCATCGGGTAACATAAAACGGGAAATCCTTTGACCGTTAACCCAGGCTTCCGCCCTGGCGCCAATTCCGTTGGGGTTCGACCAAACTCCTTTTAAATCAACTTCCAGCCAGTTGCCGGGGCAATTGTTGTTTTGATACAAGTTGTATTTGTCAATATGGCCGGCGGCAAACAAATCCATGGCGCCATCCAGGTTATAATCTGCCCAGCCCACGCCAAAGTAATCTCCAATCCATTCTCCGGAGATGCCTAACGACGGGGCTACATCGGTAAAAGTTTCGTCACCATTATTTTTCAGCATGGTGTTGGAGTAGGAATAAAAATCGTGGTGCGAGGAAAAAATATCAAGCAGGCCATCATTATTAAAATCCACGAAAGTTACCGTCCGGGTATCGTTTTGACCTGATGTGCCCGATTGTGCGGTGACATCGGAAAAGGTTCCGTCTCCGTTGTTTTTAAATAATTTACAGGGTGCCGACGAGTAACTCCCCAAATAGAGGTCAACAAAACCATCGTTGTTAAAGTCGCCAACATCCACCCCATGCGCACCATAAGGATAAGACACACCTGCTTCCGCGGTTACATTGGTAAAAGTGCCATCGCCGTTATTCTTTAGCAGAGCGTTGGGGTTGTCGCCATAGGTTGTATAATAAATATCGGGAAACCAGTCGTTGTTGTAGTCCAACACGGCAATTCCCATAAAATCGGGCAAAGGAGCCACCACTTGAGCCGGTGAAAATGTTTTATCGCCGTTGTTATATCTGATGGAGATGTTGTTGCCATGGATGTCCAGCAGGTCGGTTAGCCCGTCGTTATCAAAATCAGCTAAGTTGTAAACTGCTGCATCGGTAATGCCCGCCTGAGCCGTGATGTTGTTGAAAGTACCATCGCCATTGCTTTCAAAAAGGTATTGGGTGGCTGAACGGGTTCGCAGCAGCAAATCGTTATACACGTCGCCTGTAAGTTCTGCCATGATGATTTTGTTGCCGCCCAGTCCGCTAAGACCAGCGGAGGAGGTGATATTATCAAAGCTTGTAATATTATTTTTGTAAAACCAAAATCCGTCGCCCTCCTGGTTGGAGAATCCTAAATCGGGATCGTTGTCGCCATCAATATCGCCCCAACCCACCGCGTGTCCAAGGCCGGTTTGTCCGCCAATGCCAAGCTGAGAAGCTACGTTAACAAATGTTTGTTGAGCGTTCACAAAAGGGGTGATAAGGATAAAAAGGAGGATAAGATAATTTTTTTTCATCGGTTTTGTTTTTGTTTTGTCATCCTTTTTGCATCCTCCCCTTCGACAGGCTCAGGGCAGGCGGCAAAAAGAACGCCAAAACAGGTTTAACTTGTTTCTTTACCCGGGGTTGAACCCCCGGGCTAATCATATTTGACCCCTGCGGGGTCTTTTATCATAACCTGAAAATTCATTAGCCGATATTCTTTCTTGCTTTAAAAATCATTACGCTGCTGTCCACATCCGGAACGGGGACGATGGGTTCGCGGATGGAAGCTGCAAAGTCATCCACGGCTTTAACAATCCCGGGCCACTCGTGGTTGTAATCGTGCACGATGATAACGCCGCCGGGCGACAATCTGGGATAAAAATACTCTAACCCCGCTTTGGTCGGGTTGTAAAGGTCGGCATCCATGCTTACCAGGGCGTACTGTTCATTTTCCAATCCTTTGGTGGTTTCGGGAAAATAGCCTTGATGAAAAACGAACTCGGGGTCAGAAAGTCTTTTTTTAACTTTTTGAATGGAGGTGTCTGCAAAGTTAGAAGTGGTGTAAGTAGCTGCTTTTCCGCTCTCTTGTTTCAGGTCTTTTGTCTTGAATCCTTCAAAAGTGTCGAACAGGTGGAAGGTTCTTTTGTTATCCATCAGGTGCAGCAGGTAAGCCGAATCACCCCTGTAAACGCCCAATTCGGCAAAAGCGCCCTGTACGTTCTCTTTTTTCAACCGCTCCACCTGAAACCAAAAGTTGAAAAACCGCACTTTGTCGGGATATTTCTTTTCTGCCGTTCGCAATGCTAACGGGATTTTTCCTGTTTTTACACTATGCTTATAGTCCTTTGGTTGGTAGTTTTTATCGAATAAAACGGTATAGACGTAGTAAACCAGATAAAACAGAATGATACCCAGTAAAACTACCTGAACTATTTGGTAAAGGGTTATTTGCATTTTATTTTGTTTTTGGTGCTTATAGAAATAAAGCACATTATACTGATTGGTTACGGCATGTTACGTTTATTAATTAAATCACTTCTGCCACTACAAAAGTGCTGCCTCCCACGAAAACCAAATCGCGAGGCCGGGCGTTGTTAAAGGCCGAGCTAAATGCCCTGTCCACCGAACTGTACGAAAGCCCCGACAGTCCCATCTCCCCGGCTTTTTGCTGTAGCAATTCAGCATCCATTCCTCGCGGGATATCCGGTTTACAGAAGTAGTAGGTGGCATTGCGTGGTAAAAGAGACAGGATTTTTTCCGGATCTTTGTCATTCACCATGCCAAA
>JANTGU010000225.1 GCA_024762735.1 Bacteroidales bacterium
AGGAAGCTTCAAGATGCCTGTTTTGCGATGAGATTTGTAATATATGTACCACGGTTTGTCCTAACTTTGCCAACGTTTACTATAAAACTGAAAAAGAGACCATCCAGCTACAAAAAG
Organism: Bacteroidales bacterium; assembly: GCA_024762735.1. Lineage (GTDB taxonomy): Bacteria > Bacteroidota > Bacteroidia > Bacteroidales > F082 > B16-G9. Next base: position 118 of record JANTGU010000225.1, read on the forward strand.
TCATCATTCTGAATGGCAAACAGCAGATTGTAAACGACAAAGCCTTTATAATTAAACAAGGTATCCAGATATTAAACATCGACAACTTTTGTAACGAGTGTGGCAATTGCAACACCTTCTGCCCGACGGCAGGAGCCCCTTACAAAACAAAACCCAAGATTTTCCTCTCCAGAGATTCGTTTGACCAATCCACCTATGGCTACTATCTTGAAAATATAGCGGAAGGCTCTAGGTTAATCAGTAAAAAAGAGGGTGAAGTATCCTCTTTATTGAGGAAGAATGACGGGTATATTTTTGAAACAAACCGGGGCAAAGTGGTTTTAAACCGCGATGACTTTTCTATCAGGGAAGTTGCATTAAACAAAGATGTTACGGAAGGAACCATCGAGCTTCAGGAAGCTGCCACCATGCGTGTGATTATGCAAGGACTCTCGAAATATAGTTTTTCTTAGATAGTTTGGGTTTTTTGAATTGAAAAGAACACTTTTGAACCTCCAGAAAAATTATCACAAATCAAACCATAAATCCCACGTATTTAAAACGGTATTATTACATACTGTTTATCAATACATTAATAATTCCCGTACCACTCTTAAAAACTCATAAAAAAATCTGTATAAAGAATGTTTTTAATATCTTTGCCTCTTCTTTAAAAACTAATTAATATTAGAAAGTATGTCCAAGAAAAAGTATGTTTACCTGTTTGGCGACAGAAAAGCCGATGGTAACACGAAAATGAAAAATTTGCTGGGTGGCAAAGGTGCTAACCTGGCCGAGATGAACTTAATAGGTGTTCCGGTTCCCCCGGGATTTACTATTACCACTGAAATTTGTACCCTATACAACGAGAAGGGACAGGATCATGTGGTGGATCTTATCAAAGAGAATGTTGAAAAAGCAGTAGCTTTTGTTGAAGATATTATGGGCACCAAATTTGGTGACAAAGAGAACCCCCTGCTGGTTTCGGTACGTTCGGGTGCCCGTGCTTCCATGCCGGGTATGATGGATACCGTGCTTAACCTGGGAATGAATGATGAAGCCGTTGAAGGTCTTGTTAAAAAAACCGGTAACGAACGTTTTGCCTGGGATTCGTACCGTCGTTTCGTGCAGATGTACGGCGATGTGGTGTTGGGCATGAAGCCCGAATCGAAAGAGGCTGCCGACCCCTTTGAAGTCATCATTGAAAAGATGAAAGCCAAAAGAAAAGTGGAGTTGGATACTGACCTTTCAGCCAAAGACCTTAAAGAACTGGTCAAACAGTTTAAGGCTGCCGTTAAAAAACAGACCGGCCACGACTTTCCTGACAGTCCCTGGGAACAGTTATGGGGTGCCGTGATGGCTGTTTTTGACAGCTGGATGAACGAAAGAGCTATCCTCTATCGTAAGCTAAACAAAATTCCTGACGAGTGGGGAACCGCGGTCAATGTTCAGGCCATGGTATTTGGTAACATGGGCGAAACATCGGCTACCGGTGTTGCCTTTACCCGCGATGCTGCCACGGGAGAAAATATCTTCAACGGCGAATACCTTATCAACGCACAGGGTGAAGATGTGGTAGCCGGTATCCGTACCCCGCAACAAATTACCCTTGAAGGATCACGCCGCTGGGCTGCCTTGCAGGGCATTTCGGAAGAAGACAGGGCTGCCAATTACCCATCGCTGGAAGAAACCATGCCGGAGCTTTATGAAGAACTGAATGATGTACAGGATAAGCTGGAAAAACATTATCGTGATATGCAGGACCTGGAATTTACCATCCAGGAAGGAAAATTATGGCTGTTGCAAACCCGAAACGGTAAACGCACCGGCCAGGCCATGGTAAAAATGGCACTGGACATGTTACGTGAAAAATTGATTAATAAGGAAGAAGCCCTGATGCGCGTGGAGCCTGAAAAATTAGATGAGCTGCTTCACCCCATTTTCGACACCACTGCCTTGAAAAAGGTAAAAGTAATGACCAAAGGTCTCCCCGCTTCTCCGGGTGCCTCTGCCGGTCAGATTGTCTTCCATGCCGATGATGCCGAAAAGTGGGCTTCTGATGGGAAGAAAGTGATTTTGGTTCGTATCGAAACCTCGCCTGAAGACCTTAAAGGTATGAATGTTGCTGAGGGTATTCTAACCCAACGTGGTGGCATGACCTCCCACGCTGCCGTGGTTGCCCGCGGTATGGGAAAGACCTGTGTTTCAGGTGCCGGACAAATCAACATCGATTACAAAGCACGTACCATCGAGATGGGTGGTAAAAAATATAAAGAAGGTGATTTTATTTCACTCAACGGTTCTACCGGTGAAGTATATGATGGGCAGATTAAAACCATGGAACCGGGACTTAGCGGTGACTTTGGGAACCTGATGAAACTGGCCGATAAAAAAGCCAAGCTTTATGTTCGTACCAATGCCGATACACCGCATGATGCTCAGGTAGCACGAGACTTTGGTGCCAAGGGTATTGGTCTTTGCCGTACCGAGCACATGTTTTTTGGTGGCGACAAAATTATTGCCATGCGCGAAATGATTTTGGCTGAAGATGAAGCCGGCCGCCGTGCAGCACTCGACAGATTGCTACCTATCCAGCGGGAAGACTTTGAAGGTATCTTTGAAGCCATGGCAGGGTTGCCGGTAACTGTTCGCCTGCTCGATCCCCCATTGCACGAGTTTGTACCTCACGACGATAAAGGTCAAAAAGAGATGGCCAAGGTGATGGGTGTAGATGTTAAGATTATCAAACAAAAAGTGGAAGACCTGTCGGAGTTTAACCCGATGCTCGGCCACCGCGGTTGCCGTTTGGGCAATACCTATCCTGAAATTACCGAGATGCAGGCTCGCGCCATCATCGAGGCTGCCCTTAACCTGAAAGAGAAAGGTGTCAAAACCCATCCTGAAATTATGATTCCTTTAACAGGGACGCTGGCCGAGATGAAAATGCAAGAGGATATCGTTCGTGCTACCATCGCCAAAGTTTTTGAAGAGCGAGGAACCAAGATTGATCACATGGTGGGTACCATGATCGAAATTCCCCGCGCCGCGCTTACAGCTGATCAAATTGCCAAGTCAGCCGAGTTTTTCTCGTTTGGAACTAACGACCTCACGCAAATGACCTTTGGCTACTCGCGTGATGATGCCGGTAAATTCCTTCCTGTTTACCTTGAAAAAGGTATCTTGAAAAACGATCCGTTCCAGGTACTCGACCAGGAAGGTGTAGGACAGCTGGTGAAAATGGCTGTTAAAAAAGGTAAAAAAACACGCCGGAAAATCAAACTTGGAATTTGTGGTGAACATGGTGGCGAACCAAGCTCTATCGAGTTTTGCCATCGTGCCGGGTTGCATTACGTGAGTTGCTCGCCTTACAGAGTGCCTATCGCGCGCCTGGCGACTGCACAAGCAGCCATTATGAACTCCAGAAAATGGAAAAAGAATCATTAGTTTTAGTATTCTAACGATAGCCACTCATCTAAACATGGGTGGCTATCGTGTTTTTATCACCCTTACAAAAACCCTAAAAACAACATAATTATGACAAAAAATTTAAAGAAAATTATCAATGATCTTGAATCGTATGGCATAACTGATGTAAAAGAGCTATTTTACAATCTGTCGTATGACGAGTTGCATGAACATGAAATCCATCCCGAGAATGAAGGCTTTGCCCAGGGAAAAGTTACTGACACCGGTACTGCAGCCGTGGATACAGGTATCTTCACCGGGCGTTCTCCTAAAGACAAGTACATTGTTGAAGAAGAAACTTCCAAACACAATATCTGGTGGAAAAACGAACAACGTAAATCGTCCGACAATAAGCCGCTGTCGGAGGAACACTATCAGTATTTAAAAGAAATTAGTGCTAAACAGGTTTCCGGGGGCAGGGTTTACGTGCAGGACGGGTATGCCGGTGCCAACGAAAACACGCGCCTCAGAATTCGTGTGATTACCGAAGTAGCCTGGATGGCTCATTTTGTAAAAAACATGTTTATCAGACCTACCGAAGAGGAACTTGAATCTTTTGAGCCTGACTTTGTCATGATTAATGCTTGTCACACCACCAACGACCGCTGGGAAGAGATGGGCATGAACTCGGAGGTGTACGCGGTATTTAACCTGAAAGAAAAATTCGCCCTCGTGGGAGGTACCTGGTATGGTGGAGAAATCAAGAAGGGATTCTTTTCTATCATGAACTATTACCTGCCACTGCAAGGAATTGCGGCCATGCACTGCTCGGCCAATGCCAGCAAAGATTTGAGCGACGTGGCCATCTTTTTTGGCCTCTCCGGAACCGGGAAAACTACCCTGTCAGCCGACCCTAAACGTTTGCTTATCGGAGATGACGAGCATGGTTGGGATGATGAAGGTATCTTTAACTTTGAAGGGGGGTGCTACGCTAAAGTCATTGACCTTGACCCCGTGCACGAACCTGATATATGGAAAGCGATTAAAAAGGATGCCCTGCTCGAAAACGTAGTGGTGGACGAGAATGGACATGTCGAT
>JANTGU010000226.1 GCA_024762735.1 Bacteroidales bacterium
TATTATGATGTTATTTACAAGACGTTTTTTCGTGTTGAGCATCGCATTTCTGTTGGCAATTACGGCTAGTGTGCCGGTTAATGCACAGCAGACGCTCAATGATGTGAAAAAAGATCGGGGCCTTACCGACAATGATGTTTTAGCGGCAGCTAAAACGTTTATGCCGCGTGGAGGCCGTGATGAGTATTTTGGATTTGTCGGCACCGGCAACTCCGGTACAATGATCGTTTATGGCTTGCCTTCCATGCGTATCTACAAGTACGTGGGTGTTTTTTCGCCTGAGCCATGGCAAGGATATGGCTATGATGACGAAAGTTCGTTGTTGCTTAAAAAAGCTTCGCTTGACGACAAAATTAGCTGGTATGGCGATATGCGCTATCCCGGGTTCTCCGAAGCTGATGGAAATTACGATGGTAAGCACCTATTCTATTCTGATGGTGCCAACTCTCGTATAGCCATGCTTGACCTTGAAGACTTTGAAACCAAACAGGTTTTAAGTCACCCCCTGTTTTTATCTGCCTTTCCGGGTGTTGCTGTTACCCCCAATACCGACTGGGTTATTCAAACCAGTCAGTTCCCGGCCACCTGGGATGCGCAAAGTAGTGATCTAAAAGCGGGTATCACTTTCTGGAACTTTCACAAAGTGGAAGCTGCCAGTAAAACCGGCCATATGGGTCGTATCTTAAAAGAAAAATCAATTACTCTGGAACTGCCTCCTTTTACCCTGGGCTATTCTGATGCCGGTAAATTTACCAGCGATGGTTATATGACCGGGTTAGCATCGAAAGATGGTAAAAACTATGTTTATATAGTTAATTATAATAAGGTGGTTGCCATGAAAACTAAAACGGTTAACAACTTTGAAGTAGTTCCTTTTGACGAGGCTATCAAAGGTGATGCCGTGGCCATGATTCAACTTCCTGCCAAAGCCACTTATGTTAAGGTTACTCCTAAAGGTAAATATTTTATTGCCGTAAGCGATGAAACAACAGTTTTCGATTTTGCCAAGGCCATTAAAGCTTTAACCGACAAAACCTTTAACGGTAAAGTGGATGGAATTCCAACCATTGATGCTGCCTCCATCAAACATGGAAGCATTAAATTAGGCAACGGCGTTATGGATGTCGCTTTCGAATACCGTCCCAACGTCGCCTATGCTTCGGCTTTTAACGACAAAAAAATTGTTCGTTTTAATTACGAAACCCTGAAAAAAGAGGGCGAATTAAAACTGACTTTTAAACCTGGACAATTAATGGTTCCCCAGGGCATGTCGGCTACACCTCATTCAAATTATTTAACAGCCGTTGATAAAGAAGGTTTGTATGATAATTTTGTATCGGTAGGTCCTGTCCGCCCAAGCTTTCAGCACCTGATTGATATTTCGGGTGACAAGATGAGTGATCTTTACACCATGAGCCTGCCACAGGCTAACATGTACGGGTCAGTGGCTGTTTTGCGAACAACCATCAAGCCGATTATCCGTTACCCCACCGGTACCAACTCCAGAACGGGTGAAATATCACCTTATAAGACAGTGGCCGGAAAAGAAAAAATTGAACGTGAAGGAAACCGTGTACACGTGTTCGGTACCCTTATCCGCTCGCACATTACCCCTGAAATTGTTGAAGTTAATCAGGGCGATATCGTTACGTTCCACCTTACCAACCTCGAGTTGGCCGAAGACGAAACCCACGGGTTTACCATTGATACCTATGGTAAACACGGTAGTTTTGAGCCTGGAAAAACAGCTTCTCTTACCTTTACGGCAGACAGAGAAGGTGCCTTCCCTTATTACTGTACTGAATTCTGTTCGGCACTGCACCTCGAGATGGAAGGAATTCTGATGGTTAAACCTAAAAACTTTAAAGGACAAAAAGGTGGTGAAATTACACTCACCAAAGAGCAGTTGGCTGAATACAAGAAAAATTATGAAGACAAGCTGAAGGTTATTAGCCAGACACAAGATGTTATCAACAGTGTTGTTACCTGGTTAAAAGAAAACCATTACGAAAACTATCCTTATGTGAAAGCATTGGTTGAAGATGCCGTTGCACAGTTGAACAAAGCAGCTACCCCGAAAGCAAACTACGAAAAGTTTGCCAAAGAGGGCAAATGGAAAGATGCGTTCTTGTGGGCTGAGCAGTACTTCCAGTATCAGGTTAAAGCTGCTGATGCAGGCTTGCGTGCTAAGAAGTTGTTAAAAGAAAAACTTTAAAGCTGGAAATAATCATGCGGAATTCAATAAAAATTATAACTATGAGTATTATGAAAAGAATCAAAAAGTATATAAGCCTTGTTTTGGTAGCTGCACTTTTCGGCTTTTATTTAACCCTCTCCAGTTGTGGGGGTGGTGCCGAAAAATCTAAAAGCGCCGAAATAGGTGCCCCTCGTGGCAACGAAACGTTCCAGGATGTGGCAAAAAGAAGAGGGTTAACCTCAGAAGATGTTTTGGCCGCGGCCAAAACCTATACGCCCGACAATCTTAAAGATGAATACGTGGCACTTAACTCCGGTGGACAGGAAGGTAACATGCCTACTTACATTGTTCCTTCTATGCGATTGGTAAAATACACCCCTATCAATACCCGTCAACCTTATGATGGTTATGGCTATTCTGTTGAGACTTACAATTTGATGAAAACAGGATTTATTGATGGTGCCGAAATTCTTTGGGGTGATACCCACCATCCGGGCTATTCGGAAACCGATGGCGATTATGATGGTAAATGGATGGTGATTAACGACAAAGCGAATCCTCGTATTTACGTGGTTGACCTTAAAGATTTTGAGGTAAAGCAAGTGGTTAACAACCCTCTGTTCCGTAGCGATCACGGTGGTGCATTCTATACACCTAACTCAGAATATGTGTTAGAGGCTACTCAGTATCCTGCTCCTTACGATCATAAATATCATCCATTGAATGATGTTAACTTCCAGAAGTACTGGAGGGGCGGTTTAACCTGCTGGGCTTTCGATAATGATAAGGGAAGAATCGATATGAAAAAGTCGTTTAACTTTGAAATGCCTCCCTATACGCAGGATTTATCGGATGCCGGTAAACTGGCTACTTATGGCTGGGGATTCACCAACTCGTTTTGTACCGAGATGTACATCGGTGGTGACATGCAGGGACGTCCTCCTTTTGAGGCTGGTTGCTCATCGCGTGATGTGGATTACCTCCATGTTTATAACTGGAAAAAAGCTGAAGAGCTGATTAAAGCCGGTAAGATTAAAACAGAAATAATCCGCGGTATGCGCAACATTCCAATTAGCGAATCTATTAAACACGGTTTACTCTATTTAATCCCCGAACCAAAGTCGCCTCATGGGGTTGATGTGGATCCAACGGGTGATTATATTATTGTGGCTGGTAAACTGGACTCCCATGCATGGGTTTATTCATGGGCTAAGATTCAAAAAGCCATCCAGGAGAAAAACTTTGAAGGCCACGACTCGTACGGTATTCCTATTATTGCTCTTGAAACAGCCTTGCACGGTAGTCTTGAGATTGGTTTAGGGCCCTTACATAATCAGTACGATAAAAAGAAAGGGATTGTTTACACTTCAGTGTATGTTGACTCGTGGACAACCAAGTGGGATTACATCAACCTGAAAGTGCTTGACCATGTTTCTTCTAACTATAACATTGGCCACCTTGTTTCAACACACGGTGATACCAAGCATCCTGAAGGAAAATACCTTATTGAGCTGGATAAACTTTCTATCGACCGTTTCAACCCGGTAGGTCCGTTGCATCCTCAAAACCACCAGCTGATTGATATCTCTGGCGATAAAATGAAGATTATATACGACATGCCTCTGCCAATGGGTGAGCCTCATTATACTATTATGATGAACAATAACCTGTTAGATCCGATGGAAATTTATCCAGTAGGAACTGATATTGTTACGTTGAAAAAGGCTTCGTATGCTACCAATGCCGGCGACGAGCATGTTAAAACCAAAGGTAATTTAGTGGAGGTGTTTGGAACCATCAACGATGGTAAAGTTACCCCTGCTGACATTTCAGTAACACAGGGTCAGCAGGTGCTTATTCACCTTACCAACCTGAGCCAGGATAAAACGGGTCATTATGTTTACGAGATTGCTTCTTACGACAAAATGTACCGCTGGCGTCCCGGCGAAACAGCCTCATTGGAATTTTTGGCCGATAAAGCCGGTAAATTTCCTTTGATGCTTGATTGTGTTCATTCTCCCGAAGGGCGTCAATTGCAGGGATACCTAACGGTTAAGTATAATGCTAAAGCTGATAATGACAGGGTAATTGCATTCTCGAAGAGAATTCAAAAGGACAATGAAATGCAGAAGTTCCAGCCTTCAGCCATTGAAATGAAAAACCTGTTGCCTGGTGAGATGGAGTTCTTAAACTACGGTTGTACCGCTTGTCATAAGTTTGGTGAGAAATTTAACGGTCCTGACTTGTTGATGGTTGACAAACGTCGTACCGATGATTGGTTGAAATCGTGGATTACCAATCCAAAATCACATTACAAAGAAGCTGATATTGAAGCCATGCGTCAGAAATATAAACTGGCCATGCCTGACCAAAATGTTTCGGATGAGGATGCAG
>JANTGU010000227.1 GCA_024762735.1 Bacteroidales bacterium
TTTTTTGTGCGTTGATATTTTTGTTTTATAAGTCGAAAGCCTTTTTAATATCAGCTACTTTATCCAGTTTTTCCCAGGTAAAGAGTTCTACTTCCACCTCTTTAACACTCATCTCCTTTCGAGAATAGTCAAACATCTCGAAATGTTTGGTAACCGTTTTAGGGGTACGGCCCATGTGGCCATAAGCCGCCGTTTCCAGATAGATGGGATTTCTGAGTTTAAGGTTGCGCTCTATGGCAGCAGGACGAAGGTCGAAAATGTCCTGAATCCGCACAGCAATTTCTCCATCCGACAAGTCAATTTTTGAAGTTCCGTAGGTATTAACAAAAACGCCAACCGGTTTGGCAACACCAATTGCGTAGGAGAGTTGTACCAGCATATCGTCGGCCACGCCGGCAGCTACCATGTTTTTGGCAATATGCCTGGCAGCATAGGCTGCTGAGCGATCCACTTTGGATGGGTCTTTTCCTGAAAAAGCACCCCCGCCATGCGCTCCTTTTCCTCCATAAGTATCAACAATAATTTTACGGCCGGTTAAGCCGGTGTCTCCGTGAGGGCCGCCAATTACGAATTTCCCGGTAGGATTAACGTGATAGGTAATTTCGCCTTCAAATAAATCCTGAATGGTCTTTTTTTGAAAGGTTGCTTTTACGCGGGGAACCAGGATATTGATCACGTCTTCCCTGATTTTTTGCTGCATGGCGTCATCATCAGCAAATTCATCGTGTTGCGTTGAAACCACGATGGTGTCGATACGAACGGGTTTGTTGTCATCGGAATATTCGATGGTTACCTGCGATTTTGAATCGGGACGCAGGTAGGTCATCTCTTTGCCTTCACGGCGAATTGCAGCCATCTCCTCTACCAGTGCGTGGGCGATTACAAGCGGTAACGGCATGTAATTGTCAGTTTCGTTTGTGGCATAGCCAAACATCATCCCCTGGTCGCCGGCACCTTGCGAGTCGGCATCTTCTCTTTCAACACCACGGTTGATGTCGTCGGACTGGTCGTGAATGGCTGAAAAAATGCCGCACGAATTACCATCAAACATATATTCGGCCTTGGTATAGCCAATTTTGATGATTACCTTTCTCACCTCTTTCATCACGTCAACATAGGTGCTGGTTTTTACTTCGCCGGCCACAACAACCTGGCCGGTGGTAACCATGGTCTCTACGGCAACTTTTGAGTTGGAGTCGAACGCCAGGAAATTATCCAACAGCACGTCCGATATTTGATCGGCAACTTTGTCAGGGTGACCTTCAGAAACCGATTCTGATGTAAATAAATAAGACATAATAAACTAAAAAATAAATTACCTAAAAAGTGGTACTTGATGATTGGCGGGCTAAAATTGTTTTAGCATTTTTTTTATGTGGTTGCAATCAATCAAATCCTTCCACTGTTATAAAGTTTTTATAACGGGAGCAAAGGTAAAACAATTATTAACCCGACAATAAAAATAAAGCCTGATAAATTCATAAGTTTGTCTGACTCCTCATCATTACTGCCCTGTCCTTCAGGGCAGGGCAAAAAGAATGGCAAGCGAAGATTTATTCAGGCCGGGTATTAACAAAAAACCAAGGCCGGGTAAGTTTTAGATTTAACTAATAATAATTAAACTTTTATTCTTATTAAGATGAAACTTTTCCTTCTTCAACGGCTTATAAGCAGGCCCTTTAATAACTTCACCATTGGTAGTGAACTCGGAACCGTGGCAGGGACAAACGAGCTTGTCGCCATTAGTATGGTTAATTAAACAACCCAGGTGAGTGCAATGAGCCGATAAAACTTCGGTTTTGCCGGCCTGGTTTACCACTATAAACTCGTCGGCAAACGAAACTTTTTTGTTTGGACTAAAAGGGATCTTCCCATGTTTTTTTGCCGAGCTGATGGTTTTCGTTTTCACCATCTTATCCCAAACAGAAATGGCTCCAATAGAGACTGCTCCAAGTATTGCTTTAAAAAAATTTCGACGGGATAAGGTTGTTTTCTTCATGACGATAATAAAAAGCTAAAATACAAAAGTTGCAACAGCATTGAATCATTTCAATCAATAATTCTATTGTCAAACAAAGCACCATCTGTCACACTGAGCTCGCACACTGAGCCTGCCGAAGTGGTAGACGAAGTGTGTTACATAACCCCCGGGCTAAACCCCGGGGTAGAGAGGATAATAGTGCAGCCATCTTCTCTCCTCCGGCCCCGTATAGCTTTCGGGGAGCCCGGAGGAGAATCTTGTCATTGATTTTTGAACTACTTCGTGCATGCTAATAAATTTACCTTTTGGTAGTTACTTTAAACATCCTCATTTATTAAATTATTAGGTTAAAATTTCTTAAGCTGCATTAACGTTTATTGGCAGGTGGCAATATTTTTTACTTTTGTCGGACACAGAAAGGCAGAGGATGAAATCAATCGAAATAAAAGAGGTTACCAAACTTTACGGCAAGCAGAAAGCGCTTGATAACGTCACATTTGATATTGGCAAAGGTGAAATTGTGGGTTTGCTGGGGCCAAATGGTGCCGGTAAGTCAACGTTGATGAAAATTATCACCTCTTTTATTACTCCCAATACCGGGACGGTATTAATAAACGGGGTTGATGTGCTGGAAGACGAGCTGTCCACAAGAGCTGTGATAGGCTACCTTCCTGAAAACAACCCGCTCTATCCCGAAATGTACATTAGCGAATACCTGGCTTTTGTGTTGAAGATGTATAAAACTTCGTTTAACCCAAAAAGCAGGGTTGACGAGATGATTGACCTGACAGGCCTGACCCCCGAGCGTCATAAAAAAATTGGTGCACTCTCGAAAGGTTACCGTCAGCGGGTGGGACTGGCTCAGGCTTTGATTCACGACCCGGAAATTTTAATTTTAGATGAACCCACTTCCGGTTTAGATCCCAATCAGCTTGTTGATATCAGGAAAATTATTACCGAGCTCGGTAAAGAGAAAACAGTCATTCTTTCGACCCATATCATGCAGGAGGTTGAAGCGGTATGCGACCGTGTTGTCATTTTTCATAAGGGAAAACTGGTGGCTGATGACCATACTTCCAATTTGTGGAAGGTTGCCGGAACAGGCAATTATTACGAGGTAGAGTTTAAAGAAGAGGTGAAAGCCGCCTTGCTTTCCGCTCTGCCTTTTGTTACCAATGTTTCGCTACAGGAAAAGGGAAGCTGGTTGCTGGAGGCTAAAAAAGGAGAAGATATCCGTGAAGCGGTTTTTAACTTTGCCACCGAAAAGAAATTGCACATCCTTTCGTTATCTCAGTCGGAACAGAGCATGGAGGAAGTTTTCCGCTCGCTTACAAGAAAGTAGCCTTATTCCCGGTTCAAAACCATACTAATTACCTGCTTATTTCTTTTGACACTACTCGCTTTTCAGAAAACGAGCACCTTGTGCTGCAATCGCACTTATCTTATTTGTGTCTGTCGCAAATAATAAATAAACTAACGCGAATAATAAGCAGACTCCTACACCTATCCTAATTACTTGATAAAACTCTTTTTACAGCTTATTTTTGAACTGTTAAAGCCGGATTTGGCTTGATGGCCGAAGAATCGGAATATTCATTTATTTAAAAAATACTATTATGAAAAACACTTTTACAAAATTAATGATGCTGGCATTGTCAGTAGTGGTTCTTATGATTTTATCTTCATCATCGTGCAACAAAACACCTGTTAACCAGAATCCTGTTATAAGCAGTGTGGCAGTTTCCCCTTCCAGTGTGGCTGCTAACGGAGTTGTGTCGGTAGCTGTAACGGCTACTGATCCTGATGGTGACAATCTAACTTACGCCTACACAGCCACAGGGGGTGCCATTCAGGGAAATGGTGCCAATGCTTCATGGACTGCACCCGGGCAGGCAGGAAGTTATTCGGTAACGGTAACAGTTACTGATGGAAAAGGCGGTACAATTAGCAGTAATGGTTCATTAAATGTCTCGGCACCTGTAACACAAATTACCGGGTCAGCCAGTTTTCCGGCTGGTACATCAGGTGATCTGTCAAATGCTAAGGTCAGTATTTATACTTCGTATGATAACTGGGCTAATAACTCGCCTATAAAATATGGAACAGCTTCCGGATCAGGTGCCAATGTTTCGTTTGCCTTAACTGATATTAATCCGGGTAACTATTATCTTGATGTTTGGAAAGACAATGATAATAGTGGAACATGGTCAAGAAGTGACTTTGTAGGGTGGTATGGTTCGGGTGGACTTGGTAGCCCAACGCTTACTGAAATACAAATTACCGAAGGACAGACTTTTAACTGTTCCGTCCAAATGTTTATAGCTAAAAAAGGGAGTAAAAAGTAATTTTGGTTTTTGAATAGAGAAAAAGGTCTTCAGCTTTGTTGAAGGCCTTTTTTGTTTTTAATACGGCCCCTTCCAGTTTTTTTGATGGTAGGCTCGGTAGTCTTGCGAAAAGGCACATTCAATACCTTTCTCTTTCATCTTTTTGTTGTGACCGATTTTGGTTTTTGGAAACTCTTTTCCTTTAAAAAAAAG
>JANTGU010000228.1 GCA_024762735.1 Bacteroidales bacterium
GTAAAAATACCGGGATTTTGTTCTTGAATATTGGTAATGATTTTTTGGATAATCATGCAATAAGGGGCACCGCCCCGCTACATAACAGCCCGGGATGAAGCAAAAGCGAAATCCCGGGAATAAATAAAGGGGAGAAGAAGAGCCCTGAAAGGGCGACACCTTACTCATGAAAATACTCGTACACCACCCGTGCTTTGGATTTGCCAATTACCTCGGCCAGGGCGGTTTCATCGGCCTCTTTGATTTTTTTTACCGATTTGAACTTGCGTAGCAGTTTTTGTGCCGTAGTATATCCAACCCCGTCAATTGATGTTAACTCAGACTTGAGGGTTCCCTTGTCACGCTTACTGCGGTGGTGGGTAATGCCAAACCGGTGAGCCTCGTCGCGAAGCTGTTGGATAATCTTTAAGGTTTCGGAAGTCTTGTCGAGATATAACGGCACAGGATCGTTGGGATAGTATAACTCCTCCAGCTTTTTGGCTATCCCGATAATGGTTATTTTACCCAACAATCCCAGTGATTTTAGACTTTTTACGGCTGCCGAAAGTTGCCCCTTCCCCCCGTCAACCACGATAAGCTGTGGCAGCGGCTTCTCTTCTTTAAGCAGCCTCCCGTAGCGGCGTTCAATAATCTCCTCCATGGATGCAAAGTCGTTGGCACCTTTCACCGTTTTGATATTAAAATGGCGATACTCCTTTTTGTTGGGCTTTCCCTTTACAAACTGCACCATGGCGGCCACCGGGTAATCACCCTGGAAATTGGAGTTGTCGAAACACTCGATTACCTCGGGCGCTTCCTCCATGCGAAGGTCTTTTCTCATGGTCTCCATGATACGCCGCGAATGGCGCTCCGGGTCCACCAGCTCACGTTGTTTGTTTCGCTCCATACGGTAAAACATGGCATTCCGATAACTCAGGTCCAGCAACTGCTTTTTATCACCGCGTTGTGGGATGGTGAAGTTGACATCGGTGAGCGTGACGCCGGGGTGAAACGGAAGTATTATTTCGCGTGCGTTGCTTTCAAAACGCTGTCTGAAATCGGCCAGCGTGAGTGCCAGCACCTCCTCTTTTGTTTCGTTAAGTTTTTTCTTTACCTCTACCGTGTGCGCCTGTACAATGGCACCATTGAGAACTCTTAGCCAGTTAACCCAGGACAGTTCCGGTTCGTCGATGATTGAGATGACATCCACATTGTTGATTTTGGGGTTCACGATGGTGGACTTGCTTTTGTAGTTTTCCAGAATCTCAATTTTTTCTTTAACCATCTGCGCTTGTTCAAACTGCATCACTTCGGCATACTTGTGCATGCGTGATTTTAACTCCCTTATGATTTCGTTGATGTTACCCTTGATGATGGAGCGTACCTGCTCGATGGAGTCGTTGTAATCGGTTTCCGACTGCTTACCCACGCAGGGCGCCAAACAGTTGCCAATATGATATTCAAGGCATACTTTAAAATTTCCTTTTTCAATATTTTTAGGGGAGAGGTTTAGCTTGCAGGTACGCAGCGGGTAGAGCTGTTTGATGATGTCAAGCAGGGTACGCATCATCTTTACCGAGGTGTAGGGACCGTAATATTCCGAGCCATCCTTTTGCGGATTGCGGGTGGCAAACACGCGGGGAAAGGGCTCCTTTTTAATGCAAATCCAGGGGAAGCTCTTGTCGTCTTTTAGCAGGATGTTGTAACGGGGCTGATACTTTTTAATCAGGTTGTTTTCTAACAGCAGCGCATCCGATTCGCTGTCCGTAACAATAAACTTGATATCTGCAATTTTCCGGACCAACAGCCTGAGTTTGCCTCCCTGGTGGTTTTTGGTAAAATAGCTGGAAACCCGCTTTTTCAGATTCTTGGCTTTGCCAACATAAATAACCGTTCCCTCTTTGTCGAGGTAGCGATAAACTCCCGGTTTGCCCGGCAGGGTTCGGACGAGGTTTTTGAGGACGGTATTTTTATCTTTTGCTGCCAAATGAGGGGGATTGATTTAAGAATGCAAAATAGCGAATTTAGATTTGAGATTTATTGTTGATTACCAATTCTTAAATCTAAAATCTGCAATTTGCACTCGATATTCCTATCTATTTATACCTGTCAGGTTGCCATTGCGCGAAGCTTTTTTGAAACCTTACAGGAAAAAACGATTCTAATAGGCTCTTTCATTCCGGCCTTCAATATAATTGATAAAGGATTGATTAACTACCTTATTGCCGCCGGGTGTCGGGTAATTTCCGGTAAAATACCAATCACCCGAATGGTTGGGAATGGCCCGGTGTAGATCTTCGATGCTCTGATAAATTACCAGTACCTCGGCATGAATATCGGGGGCGGTTACTATTTGGGCAATCTTGGCCGAAATCTGTTTGGCGGTAAATGGCTTGTATATCTCCTTTACATAATTTACAACTTCTTCTTTGGGCAGATGTTGCTGCGCTTTACATTTTTTATAAACCCGGTTAATCACCTCTTCCATCTGATTTTCTTTCAGCAGCATGATGGCTGCTTTAAAGGCCACGAAGTCGTTGAGACGTGCCATGTCGATGCCATAGCAGTCAGGATACCTGATTTGCGGAGCCGAGGAGGCAATAATAATTTTTTTAGGGCCTAGCCTGTCCAGGATGCGAATAATACTTTGTCGGAGCGTTGTCCCCCTCACGATGGAGTCGTCGAGCACTACCAGGGTGTCTTCATGCTCTTTTACAACGCCATAAGTAACATCGTAAACATAGCCAACCAAATCATCACGCTGGTTATCCTGCGTGATAAAGGTACGGAGTTTAACATCTTTCACGGCAATGGTGTCAACGCGCGGGCGGTATTGCATAATTTCGTCCAGCTCGTCGCGGCTCACCTGTCCTTCCCTGCTTAAAATATTTTCGGTAATCCGTTCAACCGTATGCTTGTTGATTTTGTCCATCATACCTTGAAAAGCCACCGATGCTGTGTTGGGAATAAAGGAAAAAACCGTGTTTTTCAGGTCGTAGTTTATCTCTTCCAACACGGCGGGGGTAAGCAGTTCACCCAGTGCTTTCCGCTCCCTGTAAATGTCCTTGTCAGTTCCCCTCGAAAAGTATATTCTTTCAAACGAGCAGGCTTTAAGAGGTTGGGGGTCGATAAACCGATCGTGAATAATTTCACCGTTTTTTTTGATGATCAGGGCGTGGCCGGGCTTTATTTCATGAATTTTTTCGATTTTAACATTCAAGGTTGTTTGAATAACAGGTCTCTCAGAAGCTACCACCACAATTTCCTCATCGGCGTAGTAAAATGCCGGACGAATACCTGCCGGATCGCGCATGGCAAAGGCATCGCCATGACCCAGGAGGCCGCCAATCACGTAGCCGCCATCCCACCGTTTGGCGGAGTCGCTCAATACCGGCAGCATCTCGATGTTGTTGGCTATCTTGTCAGTGATGTCGCGTTTGGAAAATCCCTGCCTGCGAAACTCATGATACAATCTTTCGTTTTCATCGTCCAAAAAGTGGCCAATCTTTTCCATGACGGTAACCGTGTCGGAGGTTTCAACAGGGTATTGCCCCAGTTCCACCAGCGTTTCAAACAGCTCGTCGTTGTTGGTCATGTTAAAATTACCGGCCAGCACCAGATTTTTGGTTTTCCAGTTGTTGGAACGCACCAGCGGGTGGAGGTTCTCGATGGAATTTCCCCCGTAAGTTCCATATCGCAGGTGGCCAAGAAAAAGTTCTCCGGTAAATCCCTGGTTGTTTTTTAGCCATTGAACATCCTTTAGTCGTTTTGGGTTTTCCTCGTTTATCAGAGCCAGCTTTTCGTAAACACTATTAAAGATATCTTTAATGGGCGTAACACTGTTGGAGCGCACCCTGTCGATATACCTTTTCCCCGGAGGGAGATTAAATTTTACACAGGCTATCCCGGCACCATCCTGACCCCGGTTATGCTGTTTCTGCATCAGCAAATGCAGTTTCTGAAGTCCGTAAATGGCGGTGCCGTATTTACCGAGATAATACTCTAACGGCTTTAACAGCCTGACCATGGCAATACCGCATTCGTGTTTTATTTGCTCGCTCATTGTTTAACCCTGGAAATGTTTAACTTTGTCTTCCCGAAAAAGAGCCCATGTTTTTTTCGCTTAGCAAAGATAAAATAAATAACGATGATTGTTGTTAAAGAAGCCAGAATAGAGGACGCGGAAGTGATTAGTAATTTTCAGGTTGCCATGGCCATGGAAACAGAATCGTTTGCGCTGGAGAAAGACAAGGTGTCAAAGGGTGTTAAGGCCGTTTTTGACGATAAAACCAAAGGGCGGTATTTTGTGGCAACGGCAGAGGGCAGGGTGATTGGTTCGCTGATGATTACTTATGAATGGAGCGACTGGCGTAATCAATGGGTATGGTGGATTCAGTCAGTGTACGTTGAAAAGGAATATCGAGGCAAAAAAGTTTTCACCAAAATGTATCAAACCATTAAGGATAGCGTTGAAAAAGAGGATACCGTGGCAGGCATTCGGCTCTATGTTGATTTAACCAACCTGCAT
>JANTGU010000229.1 GCA_024762735.1 Bacteroidales bacterium
TGATATTCTCTTAGGTGGTCAGATAGCAAAAAAAACAATGCTCTATAGCTAGTAAAACATTTTGGCCACCTTTTTACGGTCGCCCATGATAACACGGCCGTTGGTAATAACTTTTGAGCCTTTTTCAATCAGGAATTTTGTTTGGTTGCCTGTCAACTTCACCTTGTCAAGTTTCATCACAGCCGGACCGTATTCAGGTTTCTTTTGCAACAAAACTACCCCATACTTACAATGGGAAACTACCGTAGCCTCCACATTGAGCACCGACAAGTCCTTGGACGCCAGCCCGATGTTAGCTCCTTCAATCTGCATGTTTTTTACAGTCAAATGGCTTCCTTCACCGGCACTTACTCCTTTATCACCCGCTCCATTAACCACACTGTTTCTCACTGTAATCGTGCTGCCGGAGAAGTCAATAGCATCGTTACCCACATGCGTAAACAGCACGCTATCCACCAGCCCGCTACTAAAATCAGAATCAAAAGCATCGCTGTAGGTGTGGTCGAACAAACTGTTTTTGACTAAGAAATCAGAACGTACAATGTTAAGTGCATCCTCACAGCTGTTGTTAACAAAACTACAATTCAAAACATCCACATCCGACTCGTAAAAAGTTACCGCCCCTGAAAGGTTCCATCCTTTCAATGAGAAGGTGTTCAGTCCGTCAAAATTTACATACTCAAGACGGCTGCGTGCGCCTGCCTGCAACACGGCAAACCCGTTGGCCGAGTGATCGGACGACAGCACCGTAACAGGACTGGCTTTTGTTCCGTGCATATACACGGGTGAATAGGATAAAATTGCTGCACTCCTTGTTAAATCAAGGGTGGTTCCCTTGCTAAAAACTACCCGGTACCCTTTAGGAATCATCACCTTGTGGTCAAGGGTTACTTTACCCTCTTTAATAAAGACCGTATCGCCCGAAACCCGCTCTACCAAATCAGCATCAGGAAATGGCGACTGCTTTTTCAACAGCTGCCAGGGACTATCCTTTCCGTCGGGTTGCGGCCACGGATAAACAGGGAGTTCAAAACTTTGGCTTGTACCCGGCAGCATGACTGCAAAATAATCAGGCTTTTCGGTTATCCAAACATCAACCCAATTGTTTCGATCATTCCGGAAAGCAGGCAGTGTAACGGGCTCCGGAGGCATCAACACATACCGCTTTTCACCCACCAGAAAGGCTCTTAACGATAACTTATTGGGATAAAGGTTAACGATTCGCACCAGCACCGAATCTGGATTTTGCTCCATCACGTAAGCATAGGTGAGATGGTTGATAAAATAGGGCTCCAGCGTGGTATCGAAATCCGGTATCCAGGGTTTATTTTCAAACTCCTGACTGGTTTTTATTCGATGAGCTACATATTTTTTAAATGCCGGCAACAGTTTCCTAATGTTTCTGGCGTTGCTAAACAAAAAGGTTGTATCGAACTTCATTTCGGGATATTCCATGCGTATTAGTGAATCGTACTGTTCCGCCTGATCACTGTATTTCGATGAAATCTCTTTTAAAAACGAAGGGTTCGAAAAGCGTTCAAGATAGCCCGTGTACAGCTTAAGAAAGTCAAAATCGTTGAACAAGGCACGGCTCATCAAATACTGATCCTCGTGGCTCCCATCCTTTTCATCTTTTATCCATCCGTAAATGGGTCGCCCCACCCAATCCAGAAATCCGGTTTCGGTGTAACAATCGTAAGCAATAGGCTCCAGCTTACACAAAATCGGGTTATAATAGTACCGGATGTTGTGCCAGATGGTGCCATGGCGCGTCATCAACACATCCGAGAGCGCATAAAACTTTGCCATGGCATCAATATTAAATATATCAGACGCCGTTTTAAGACGGTATTTATATTGATAAAGCAAATTTTGTCCGATGATAAAGGAGCGATACAGCCCGGGATTCTCCATCAACTTTGATTCGCCAAAAGGCTTGATAACAGCTGCATCAAAGAAATCAGAATTGGCGGGTTCTTTATGATGAGCCAGATAACGGTTGGCATCCCAGTTAGCATCTTCGTAAAAGCGTAGGATTGGCCCTTCGCGGTAGCGATGAAACTCCACCAGCTGCTTTTCAAAGTGCTCCTCCCAGGCATACAACCCAAGGTTTTTACCATTCAAACTCAGCGGCACAAACCCGTAACGGGTTGTAAGGATACCAAGTGAATCGTAAATTCTATGCACGAACCACTCGGAAGCACCAAACCTCGAGATGGGTGATTGCACCGAAAACGTGCGCAGTCGATGCCATGCTTTGTTCTTTTTTACCTTAACCCTGTACGACCATTTAAATCCTTCGAGGTGATCGAGCCAGTCGCCCTTGAGGCGCAATTTAACTTTTGTTACATCCTTATTCCAAAACACCATGCCCTTCACCCAGTCGTCGCCCGTGGATTGTAACACGCCATTGGCAAAGGCTTTCCGACGATTTTTATACAATTTTTGAAACGCCGAAGAGTCCACCATCAGCTTAAAATACTCCTCGTTATAAACCGGGAATTGCTCTCCTTTCAACCGCTCGATGGTAACATCATCAAAAAAGACAGTATCGGAAGAGCCACTTTTCCAAACGTAAAATTTAATCTTTTCCCTGGTAAACAAGGCCGAAGTCCAAAAGGTTGATTCCAATTTTTCCCAGCCGCTATCGTCCCGCTCTACCACTTTTGAAATGGTTTTATAAAACTGTTTGGGATTAAGGGAAGCAACCACGGCAACCCCTTTTCCATCCGATGATTTACGCCAAACAGAGACTCTGAAATACCAGTCGGGGCCAACCTCAAAAGTCGTATTCAAAGCGTAGGGATGTTTCTTGCTCACGTACACCGATCGGCTTCCGCTGTGATGTTCGACGTTTGACGACTGGTCAACCCCGTTAAAAAGCAGGGTAATCGATCCTTTCGAGGTAAAATATCGTCCCGACGAATCGACATGCTCCAGGTTTGACGTGACCTCTCCAATAGCGAAGTCGTTTGACCCGTTATGCATGCACGAAAAAAGTCCGGTTATCAACGTCAATAACCCTGCTATATAAAAAAGTTTACGCATTCATTTATTGATAAGGGGCAAAAATACACCATTCATTTAGAAGACGAATGCCGTTTCAATATTTTGTTTTTTCATTTTGATGGGAGATTGATTTATTAGCCATCTTTCCAGGAGTAATCGAGACAACAGCCAAATCACTGGTAAAGACATTTATTTATTCATCATCGATTTACACCAATGTATTGAAAAGGAACTTCTGCAATGAGAAGAATACCTACTTTTGCAAAAATGATATTCCATTGAAAAAAGCACTTCTTCTTATTTTCTGGCAGTTGGCAGCGTTAACCGGTTTTGCACAAATCATCACTGTTACGCCTGCTGATCCTGTTACCACCAGTCAGGTAACCATTGTTTACGATGCCACATCCGGCAATGGCGAGTTGGCAGGTTACACGGGTAATGTTTATGCCCACTCCGGTTTAATAACCTCTGAAAGTCAAAACGGCAGCGACTGGAAACACGTGGTAGGCAACTGGGGTGCAGCTGATGACAGGGTGCTCATGCAGCGAATAGGAACCAACCTGTACCAGATAAGCTACACCATCAATCAGTTTTATAATGTCAACCCGCAACAGGAGCAAGTGCTCGACCTGGCCTTTGTATTCAGAAATGAAGATGGATCACTCGTGGGTCGCACGGCCGATCAACACGACATCTTCTACCCTATCAACCAAACCGGCGCTGGCAATTATGTCAGCCATTACCAATCGGGCGACACCCTTGTCGTGCAAACTACAGAAGGAATTTTGAGCTATCTTCCTTATACACCCTCCATTTGCCGGGTTTCGTACGCTGCTACCGGACAAACAGCTTCTTCGCCATCCTTGTCAGTAATGATGCAACCACAACACCCCAATATTGCCGTGGATAACCTGTCTGATAAGCTGGTAATCACCACCGATTCGATGGAAATTCTTATCAACAAAAATCCCGTCACTACCGAGTACTATTCAAAAAACCAACTCCTCACTGCTGAGCAGGAAGGCTTTTACACCCACGCCACCGAAAACGGGGTCAAGTTCAATTTAACCCCTACTGAGGTGCTGCAGGGAACCGGCTCAAGAGCCATTCCGGTTAACCGGCGAGGCTATCAGCTTCAAAACTGGAACCAGGCGCATTACGGGTATGGTCTGGGAGAGCAGAACCTCAATATTTCCATCCCGTTGGTAATCTCTTCCCATGGATATGCCCTCTTTTTCGACAACCCGTCAAAAGGAACTTTCGACCTGGGTTATAGCGAGGCAAATGTGCTGGATTATGCTTGTGAGTCGGGCTCAATGGCCTACTACTTTATTCAGGGAAGCAGTAACGACGCCCTGTTAAACAAGTACACCAACCTCACCGGAAAACAGCCGTTGCCCGCGCTTTGGAATATGGGATACTTTCAATCGAGGTTCGGTTACGAAAACGAAAATCATGCCCGCACCACCGTTAACGACATGATT
>JANTGU010000230.1 GCA_024762735.1 Bacteroidales bacterium
ATGGCACTTTTAGGTTTTACACTCAACACCGGAAAGGGAGAGTGGTTTACCATCTGGCTGGCGTAAGGGCCCATCCACAGATTGGCAGTGGTGGTTTCCTGCTCCGTCATAATGGCAATCATGTTGGCTTTTATTTTTTTGGCATACTCAAGGGTGTCATCGGTAATTTGCTCCGAGTCGATAAATTCCGACACGAATTTAATATCCCGCTCCTTGAAGTAATCTTCCGCCTGGGCCACGTAAGCTTTTATCCTGTACCTGATGTCGGTATGGCTTGAGGTTTGTAACCCGAGGATATGAACTTCCGAGTTAAAATATCCGGCCAAATCGGCAACAATGGGAATTTTTTCACGCGTAACCTTGGTGCTGTCCAGCGGCAGTACAATTCTGTCGAGGTTTTGCGAAACATCTACCCCTCCGCGAATGGTGAGTACCGGTACGTTACTGGCAGACACAATCCTGTTAGCATTGCTGCCTGACCAAAACTCCTCAAAACCTGATAGGCCATGCGTGCCTACAACTATCATGTAAGCTTTCAACTCGTCGGCTACATCACAAATTTCGCCATATACTTTCCCTTTTCTCACAACAAAATCAATGTTGTTACAGCACCCTTCGTACTTTTTAATTAGCTCGTTAAACTGCTTGGCCACGGCGTCAAGACGATGGGTAGGATCGATGTTAAAAATCTCTTTTGAATAGTCAATGTGATCCACCCAAACCATGCTTACCGACATGTTGGCCTTTTTTGCTATCAAAATAGCATGTTCAAGGGCATTAATTGAATTATCAGAGAAATCGATTCCAACAACAATACGTTTCATAATTGTTTAATTTTGGTTAATTTGTTCATCGGGAAAGTGGATATAATCTTTAATCACCCATACGTTACGGTATTTCCGTTTGATGTGTTCCAGCTGCTCCAGGGCTTCCAATCTGGTTCTGAAATCACCCACCCTCACTCTGTAATAAGGTTCCTGAAAACTCAGGTAAGCCGGGATGTCAGGAAACTCTTCATGAAACTGATCCATGATATCGCGTGCGGCATCCAGTGCCTCGTTGCCCGAATCTTTATAAATCTGGATACGGTATCCTTCCACAAAAGGGTAAGCCTGATTGTGAGCTGCGTGCATGGCTATCAGCGAATCAACCCTGGGGTCAGCCTTAACCACCACACTGCCCTGTTGGGCTTGCGCAATGGCCATGATGGCTGTAAAAGTTATGGTTAAAAAGATGCTTTTCATTCAGTATTGCTTGTTAATCGATTCGGGGTTAAAACCGAATCTAATAAAAAGTAAAATTAATTATATTCCTTATCTCTCAGGCTTAACACCGGAATTTTTGCTCCATTAATCAACTGCTGGGCATAAGGCCCCAGAAATTTATTGGCCGTGGTGATGTTTTGCTCTGTCATGATGGCAATCAAACCTACGCTGTTCTTGTCGGCATACTCCAGTATCGAAGCAGCAACATTAACCGCTTCAACACTTTCAATAAGGTAGCTGATATTTTTGTCTTGAAGACATTTTTCGGCTTCGCTTCCAAAACTGTCAATGCGTTTCCGAATCACCCCGATGGGTGAATTGTACACTTTTAACAAGTGAATGGTGGCATTAAACCGTTTTGCTAATTCAACGGTAAAAGGCAGCTTTTGTTTTGTTTCCAACGAACTATCCAGGGGGATTAAAATAGTGCTGATGCCATGAGCAAAGTCGTAATCGCTTCTAACAGTAATCACTGGGCAGGGTGCCGACGTCATGATTCGGTAAGCATTGCTGCCAATCCAATACTGTTCAAAGCCGGTTACGCCATGGGTGCCGGTAAAAATAATATCGGCTTTAAGTTGCCGGGCGGTTTTGCCTATTTCCTGGTAAACTTTTCCCTTTTTTAAATGATACTGTAACTTTTCGCCGGGTACTTTCGGTTTGTAGTCAGAAACTAGCTTTTGTAAATAGCGCTTTTTTTCAATACGAAGTCCCTCTTCAATGGTTTCAATCAGGTTATCTTCCAGCGATGAGTTGTCAACCCATACCAAATGGATAGAGGCTTCCAGCTTGTTGGCAAACATGATGGCATACTCTAAAACATGCAGTGAGTTTTTTGAAAAATCGGTAGCGACCAGCAATGTTTTCATGGCTTTAAAAATTTAAACAGCGTATCTTCGTCATCAAATCTTTATGCGCGGTTAGTTGTGGCTAAGGTACGGATTTTTTGTTTTACCTGACAAAGATTGTTGCCAGAAATTCATAATTAGGCTTTACATGCCGGATGGTACCGCTAAAATCCTTAATTTTGCTCACCAACCTCGAAATAGAAATTGATTATGAACGAAAACCTGGACACCACCGGCGCCTCCTTTTCAAAGATTGAATCGGAAATTGAAAAAGTCCTCCGGCCTTCGGAGTTTGACAGCTTTGCCGGTCAACCCCAGGTGGTCGAAAACCTTAAAATTTTTGTCGAAGCTTCACGGCAGCGGGGCGACGCGCTGGATCACGTGTTGCTTCATGGCCCCCCGGGACTAGGTAAAACAACCCTGTCGTATATCATTGCCAACGAGCTTGGTGTTAACATAAAAGTTACTTCAGGCCCCGTGCTGGATAAACCCGGTGACCTGGCGGGACTGCTGACCAACCTGGAAGAAAACGACGTGCTTTTTATCGATGAAATCCATCGGCTCAGCCCTGTGGTGGAAGAGTATCTATACTCTGCCATGGAAGACTATAAAATCGATATCATGATTGAAACGGGACCCAATGCCCGGTCGGTTGAAATATCGCTTAACCCGTTTACACTTGTGGGCGCCACCACGAGGTCGGGCTTGCTCACGGCCCCGTTGCGGTCACGCTTTGGGATCAACTCCAGGCTCTCCTATTACAATACCGAAACGCTGGCACATATTGTCAGGCGCTCGGCTTCCATCATCAAAGTTAAAATTGATGATGATGCTGCTTATGAAATTGCCAGCCGCAGCCGTGGTACGCCGCGGATTGCCAACCTGTTGCTTCGCCGGGTGCGCGATTTTGCTCAAATAAAAGGGAGTGGTGTGGTGGACATGCCCATCACTAAAATTGCGTTAAAAGCCCTGAATGTGGACAGCCACGGGCTGGATGAAATGGATAACCGTATTTTGAGCACCATTATTGATAAATTCAAGGGAGGGCCGGTAGGCATCACCACTATTGCTACCGCGGTGGCCGAAGAGGCGGGAACCATCGAAGAGGTGTACGAGCCTTTTCTTATTCAGGAGGGCTACCTGATGCGTACGCCCCGAGGCAGGGAAGTTACCGAGATGGCTTACAAACATTTGGGAAAAGTTAAAAACCCCCAACAGGGAAAACTGTTTTGATAAGGTATTTTTGATTTGCTTGTTTTGGCATTCTATATAAATTGGATACTTTTGAACTTGCATTCAGGCAATGCATGCTTAACCTGGTTTTAAAACAAAACTCACCGTCACCCCGACCTTGTGGAGGCCCGCCCGAACGTACAGTTTGGTACGGGCGGGGGTCTCCCGGGGATTAATGGCATGCCGGTTAAAAGTTGTTTTTACGTTAATAGTATTTTTGAAACTGCTAAACTTGAGTTATTCACTTAAAAGATTATTAAGAGATGAAACCTCCACGACTGTCTATAGACACACCTGCCCGAACGTACTGTTCGGTGCAGGCAGGCAGAATAATGATTATTTCGCAGAAAAGTTATCATCGGATTTAGCGGATGTTTTTCGCAAGCGAAAAACTAAAATCCGTGTAATCTGCGTAATCCGATGATGAGAATATATTGCTTAATGACAGTTGAATGGATCATGAAATTTTTTAATCATAATATACCAATAGATTGATGATTATACGACCCTGTAAGGGTCGAATATCAATAGCCCCGTCCCGATAGCTATCGGGATTAACCCGGGGTAAATAATGGGAGAATCTGTTTTGGCGCGATTTTTTTCGTGTTCCCCCTGAGCTCGCCCCCTGAGCCTGTCGAAGGGTGCCGAAGCGGAAGACACAAAAATCGTGACAAAACATAAAGAACACAATACTATCAGAATACAAAATTATATACAGATGAAAAACCTGTTTCAATTAAATGCCGGCCACACATCACTTAAAACCGAGATACTTGCCGGACTTACCACCTTTGTGGCAGGCATGTACATTATCATCGTTAATCCTTCTATTTTGTCTCAGTCAGGCATGCCGTACAACGCGGCACTCACCGCCACCGTGGTACTGAGTGCCATCACCACCATCGGCATGGGACTCTACGCGAAAAATCCCATTTTGGTGGCGCCGGGGATGGGTTTAAACGCTTTTTTTACCTACACCATAGTGCTGGGTATGGGGGTTAAACCCGAAGTGGCGCTGGGTGCTGTTTTTTGGTCGGGTGTGGTTTTTGTGTTGCTTTCGGTTTTTAATGTCCGTAACGCTATTGTTAAAGCCATTCCTCCGGTAATTCGTATGGCAGGAGCGGTGGGGATTGGCCTTTTTATTGC
>JANTGU010000231.1 GCA_024762735.1 Bacteroidales bacterium
GACAGTACTCACTCCTTTTACGAGCAAAACAAAACCCGACGCGTGAACGGGAGAGTCAGATATAACCATACCTTTTTAAATGGCAATGTGCTTACTTTTAAAACCAACGCGGGTAACTTTGAAAAGAAATTTAAAACCAATACCAATATTTTCAACGGCACTCAAAACAATGTTTATTCCGAGCTCTCCTATTTTGTAAAAACCGACAAACACAGCTGGGTTTCGGGAGTAAACTATTATCTCGATGATTTTAACCAGTTGGACACAAACACCCTGAGCTATACTCATCAAACCATTGGACTATTTTCGCAGGACAACTGGCAGATTACCGACAAGTTTTTTTTAGAACCGGGTATCCGCTACGATTACAGCCTAAATTACGGGGGATTCTTTTTGCCGCGCTTAGCTTTAATGTACCATGTTACCAAAACTGTTTTTGTAAGGCTGAGTGGTGGCATGGGTTACAAACTGCCCACCCCCTTTACCGATGAAGCCGAACGGACGAGATATCAGCATGTAATGCCGTTAAACAATGCAACGCCCGAGAGGTCAACCGGAGCAAACCTTGATTTTAACATCAAAACACCTCTTTTCGATGAACTCTTTTTGGCGTTTAACCAGTCATTTTTCATTACCGAAATTCGCAATCCCATCATAGCCAACCGCCAACTGTTGGAACAGCAAATTGTTTCTTACGAAAATGCCAACGGAAATATTTCCAGCATGGGACTGAACAGCAACATGAGGTTGTCGTTGGATGAGCTGGTGCTGTATGTTGATTACACCTTCCTGAACGCCCGCAAAAAGTATGACAACAACAAACAGCTGGAACTGACACCCCAAAACCGGTTGACAACCACCCTTGCTTACGAAGACGAGGAGGAGGGCATTAAAGCGGGACTGGAAGCCTTTTACTTTGGCCATCAATTGACGGATGATGGCTCAAAAACGCCCGACTACTGGCTGTTGGGCGCTTCGGCACAAAAACGCTTTGGCCATCTTACCCTAGCGCTGAATGTTGAAAACATTCTGAACATACGGCAAACCAAATTCGAGAACATCATTACCGGCAATTTAAACAACCCTGTTTTTAAAGAGCTTTACGCCCCGCTGGAGGGTATAGTAGGAAATGTTGTATTAAAATTTGACCTTTTTTAACAAATCGAATGCCTTTTTATCTAGTCAATAATGGAAATTTTTCAAATTTATGTATATCTTTGCAATATACATGAAAGAGATATTGCAACAATGTAGCGGCTTTGAGTGGGATGAAGGTAATTTAGAAAAGAATTGGATTCTTCATCAGGTTACCAGGAGCGAGTGTGAGCAGTTATTTTTTAATAAACCATTAATAATTGGAGATGACGAAAAGCATTCACAGGATGAGAAACGATGGTTTCTATTAGGTCAAACTGATGCGAAGCGTTTATTATTCGTGGTTTTTACCCTAAGAGGTGAGTTAATAAGAGTAATATCAGCGAGAGATATGAGCAAAAAAGAAAGGAACTTTTACAATGAACAATAAGAAGAAAATACCTGTTTTTAAGAATGAGGAAGAAGAACGTGCTTTTTGGGCTAAGGCTGACTCGCCTGAGTATATTGATTGGGCTAAGGCAGAGAATATTGCATTTCCCAAATTGAAACCTTCTACAAAAACCATTTCTCTCAGGCTACCGGAATTTATCCTGGATGAGCTTAAAATCCTGGCTCATAAAAGAGATGTGCCCTATCAATCGCTTATAAAAATGTTTTTAAAAGATAGAATTGATACTGAACTGGGGCAATCGCTTTAAAGTTTTTATTGTCAGCATATAATTGATGCCTGTAAATAAAAACGCTCTAATTTGTTACAAAAACCTAACCGGTACTAAATCTTCAAAATTCCTTTAGAATCGTGGTGTATAATTGCATCTGTGTAAATAAACAAAACTCTTTTAATGATTAGAAGTATTACCCCGATTCTATTAATAGCTTTTCTCTTTTCGCTTTCAATACATGTTAATGCTCAGGTATTTGAAATAAGCGGGCGCATCATCGAGCACTCTACCTCCGAAGCACTTCCTGCTGCGTCTGTTGCCGTTTATTCTTCCAGCGATACAGTATTGATAAAAGGCAAAATGGCAGATACTGCAGGCATTTTTACCATTCATCACATCAATGCGGGCAGCTATTTTATCGTTTGCAGTTTTCTCGGGTTTATCAACGATACCCTGTTGGTTAACGTTAACAGCAATAAAAACCTGGGTGATATTTCTCTCGAAGCATCAGCTCTTTTGTTGGAAGAAGTAAGTGTGACATCTGATAAACCTATTTTAACGCACGATTTGGAAAAACAGGTTTATCACGTTGATCAGGATATTATGGCAAAAAGCAGCACGGTAACTGAGATTTTACAGAATATTCCTTCCATAACGGTTGATATCGACGGGGGAATCACTTTAAGAAATACTTCCAACATCACTTATTTTATCAATGGTAAACCATCGGCATTGTTGCGAAGAAATCCTTCGGCTGTTCTGCAACAAATACCTGCCAGCTCCATAGAGCGAATAGAGGTAATTACCAATCCAACTGCCAAATACCGGCCTGACGGAGTAGGTGGAATCATTAACATTGTGTTAAAAAAAGAGAGCAGTGAGGGGTTGAGCGGACAGGTTACCGCCAACGCGGGAAACGAAGAAAGATACAATGCAAACATCAATTTAAATTATGCAAAGGAGGACTTCAAACTTTACGGCAACTATGCTTTCCGCCATTCCAACGGAACCGTCCTTTACAAGGATAAAAGGACTTATAAAGACAGCTTAAGCGGTTTGCCAACAGAATATTACAACGAATCAGGCACATCTCAAACCAAAGCTTTTTCTCATAATGCTTACGCCGGCACAAACTTCAACCTTAACGACTATAATAGCATAGAGCTTTCAGGAAGTTATTTTTATCAAAAATCAAGTCATCAGGGAGAATCAGATATTGCCGGATTGAATTCATCGGAAACCTTGGATTATAAACTGACAAACCAGCAAACCAACGACGAATTTGAAAAAGAAGGTGAATTGAATTTTACGTATGAACATACTTTTAAAAACAATGAAGATCATAACCTGAGTGTTGATGCCACGTATGCCGCTTATGCCGAACAAGAGGACAAAACATTTTATCAAATCTATACTTACCCCAATGATTATATTGATACAAGCCGTTACCTTATCCAAAAAGGAGGCCATCAAACAGAAATACAGGCAGATTATACTCTGCCATTAGGTGAAGATGCAGAATTTGAAAGCGGCTATGCAGGTGAGTTTATTTACGACGATATCCGGTACACCAATAACTTGAAACGCAACAGGTTCTTATTTAACCAGCAACTACATGCAATCTATGCGCTTTACGGGCAATCTATTGACAGATTCAGTTTCAAAGCAGGGGTGCGTGCCGAACAAACATTAATTACATCTCATTTGGTATTTCCTATGGACAGCATGGTGCCAAACAACTATTTTAAGATTTTCCCTACAGTGCATCTTGGGTATGAATTAAGTGATAACAAGCAAATTACCTTAAGCTATTCCAAAAGGCTAAACCGTCCCGACCCCGATGAGCTAAACCCCTATCCTGAGTTTAGCGATCCCCGGAATGCCGAAGCAGGGAATCCAAACCTGAAACCTGAACAGGTTCATTCGTTAGAACTGGGTTATCAGTTTAGTAAAAATAACCTTTCGGTTACCACAACCCTGTACTATCGCTATAAATACGATGCATTTACAGCCATTTTTGAAAACATAGGTGATAGTATTGTACTTTATACTACAACAAATCTTAATACCAGGCAGTCAGGTGGTTTGGAAGGTACTGTGTCCGGCAAATTATTCCGGTTTTGGACTTATAATTTATCAGGAGATATTTATTATTCAACCATCGATGCCACCAACCTGGGGTACAATAATAAATCAAGCATATCGGGAAATATAAAAGGATATTCATTATTTCAAATTACCAAAAGCACTTACATGCAACTCAATGCTTACTATTATTTTCCAAGAATTACTCCCCAGGGAAGAAGAGACCCCTTCTATTATATTAATGCCGGATTCAAACAAAATTTATTTAAAAACAGGGCTTCATTGACGCTAACCGCAACGGATATTTTCCATTCCTACAAAATCAAGTACGATATTAATTCACGGCAACTGGATCAGTTTACAACCATCAATAGGAAGCAGGCTGTTATTTATATCGGTTTTATCTGGAGGTTTAATAATTTTAAAGATAAAGAAAAAATAAATTTTGAAAATAGTGGCCCGGTTAAATAGTGCCCTCTGAATGCTGAAACCGTGCTGAACATGCGGCAAACCAAATTCGAGAACATCATTACCGGTAATTTAAACAACCCCGTTTTTAAAGAGCTTTACGCCCCGCCGGAGGGGATAACGGGAAACGTGGTGGTAAAGTTTGACCTTTTTTAACTACAGCTCAACTGTCGTTAAAT
>JANTGU010000232.1 GCA_024762735.1 Bacteroidales bacterium
TTTGATGTGGGTATCCGCAATGCAGTGATTAATCAGTTTAGTCCGCTTTCCTTAAGGAATGACACGGGAGCGCTTTGGGAAAATCTTATGATTGCAGAGCGCTTAAAAAAGATTGAATACAATCAGGGTTATGGTAATCGTTATTTTTGGCGTACCACCCGGCAGCAGGAAATAGATTATATTGAAGAATTTGATGGAAAACTTTATGCTTTTGAATTTAAATGGAATCCTAATAAAACTATAAAACCTCCGGTATCTTTTGTAAAATCGTATCCAGATGCTCAATTTCAGGTTGTTACCAACAACAACTTTTTCGGGTTTATTTAAGTGCTATTTTAGAATCAATTCAAAAGAATAAATGTCTATCTTGTTTGCCCGAAAATACACAACTTAAAAACAGCATAAAATGAATTTTGAATTTACCGAAGAACAGGAGATGATCCGGCAGGCTGCCCGCGATTACGCACAGCGGGAACTGACACAGGATGTCCTTGAAAGAGAAGAAAAAGCAGAATTTCCAACTCACCATGTAAAAAACCTGGCAGAGCTCGGGTTTTTAGGCATGATGATTCCTCCGGAATTTGACGGTGGGGGTATGGATACCGTTTCGTACGTGCTAGCCATGGAAGAAATTGCCAAAGTAGATGCCTCGGTGGCCGTGATTATGTCGGTGAACAACTCGCTGGTTTGTTATGGGCTGAACCGTTTTGGCAACGAGGAGCAAAAACAGAAGTATTTAAAACCGTTGGCCCGCGGCGAAGTAATAGGCGCCTTTTTATTGTCGGAACCGGAAGCGGGTTCGGATGCTACCCATCAGCACACTACGGCTGAAGACAAGGGCGACCATTACGTAATTAACGGCACCAAAAACTGGATTACCAACGCCAATTCGGCTTCTACCTATATTGTTATCGCGCAAACCCATCCTGATAAAAAACACAGGGGCATCAACGCCTTTATCGTGGATAAAAATACACCCGGCATTACCCTGGGGCCTCACGAAAACAAAATGGGTATGCGCAGTTCCGATACCCATTCCGTTATGTTTCAGGATGTGAAAGTCCCCAAAGAAAACCGTATTGGCGAAGATGGTTTCGGTTTTAAATTTGCCATGATGGTACTCGAAGCCGGTCGCATCGGCATTGCTGCCCAGGCATTGGGTATTGCTTCAGGTGCTTTTGAAAGAGCCGTGGCCTACTCGCAGGAGCGCAAAGCTTTTGGAACCGAAATTTTTAACCATCAGTCGGTGGCTTTTAAACTTTCCGACATGGCCGTTAAAATTGAAAACGCCCGCAACCTGATTGTAAAGGCTGCCTGGCTGAAAGATAACCACAAGCCCATTACCGTTGCCAGCGCCATGGCCAAGCAATATGCTGCCGATATTGCCATGGAAGTTACCACTGAAGCGGTTCAAATTCACGGTGGATACGGCTATGTAAAAGAGTATCATGTGGAACGCCTGATGCGGGAAGCCAAACTGACCCAGATTTATGAAGGCACTTCGGAAGTACAAAAAATCATTATTTCCCGAAGTTTGTTGAAATAATTCATTCAGCTTTCTTAAACCAATAAATTGTATAAGTTGAATTATAATAGCCAGCTATGTTACTACAGCGCTTGACAAAAATTTCGTCTATTTTACTCGTGGTTTCTATTATACTGCCCGGCGGCGGCCTTTATGCACAAAAGTGGCACG
The DNA here is from genome assembly GCA_024762735.1 of Bacteroidales bacterium. GTDB lineage: Bacteria > Bacteroidota > Bacteroidia > Bacteroidales > F082 > B16-G9. The sequence goes on from JANTGU010000232.1 coordinate 1,697, forward strand.
ATTTAAATAAACAGGAAAAAGAAATCCAAATTGTTAATCAGATTAACAAGGGGACACATTATTTGGGGATGACCACGAGTTTGGGAGGACTGTCTTCAAGTGACCTCTACTTTGGACATATCTATTTCGGGTTGGGATACGGAAAATTTCTCGCTAACAGAAATATGGCAGGTATTCGCATTGGTTATTTTGGCTCAAGACTTATGCCTAAGGGTGATGACAGCTATTACAGTATCTCATCCAAGCCGGTTATCGAAGGCTTTTACCGTTATTATTTACCACTGTTTAATAATGGCAAATTACCCATTTATTTTGAAACAGGTATTGAGGCAGGGAAATCATACAGCAGGAAAGAAGACGTTCTTGCCAAAGTAATTAAAACCGATCATTTTTTTGTGGCGAGCATGGGGCTGGGTCTGGGAATAGCCATACCCATCAATAAATTCAGGCTGGAAGTTGATGCCAATTATTATTATCAGATGCTTAACAGGGATCTTTACTTTGATTATTACAATAAAACACCTTTTAGAGTAAACATAGGTTTTTCGTATCTTTTTTAAAAGCTCTATTCTAACCTTTTGAATAGGCTTATCAAATTTTTTACAAATTAGGCAAGTCAACTTGCCTAATTTAGATTTTACACCCTTGGCCTGTCTTGATTAGTTACGAATTCGTTTACTTTTGTGCACATGAGTATATTACACTATTTTTCAAAGGATGAAGAAAAGCGGGCACAGTTTATTTTTAACCTGATTGCCCCTGCTTATGGATTATTGGATAAAGGAACTTACAAGGATTTTCGGGATATGGCCACTTTGTTCAACCAGCATATTCCGTTAAAAGGAAAATCGGTGCTGGATTTGGGCAGCGGAACCGGCGCCTGGATTTGGGCCTTAAACCAATATAAGCTTTCAAAAGCCGTGGGTGCCGATTTTTCAGAGAAGATGATTCGTCAGGCAGAAAAAAAGCATCCCGAGATTAAGTTTGTCCATCAGCATGGCGAAAACCTTGCCGCTTTTAAGGATAATTCCTTTGACATCGTAACAGCTACTTTTGTGCTTCACGGCATGAAAAAGGATAAGCGGGCTAAAGTCATTGGTGAAATGAAACGGATAGCCCGCGAACATGTTGTCATCCACGATTTTTATAACAATGCCCACCCGGTGGTTCAACTGCTTGAATTTCTGGAACGCAGCGATTACCGCTATTTTCAAAAACATTTTCGTGAGGAAATAAAGGGCTTTTTTACTCAAACCGAAATCCTTACTGCCGACAACGGCAACGCTTTGTATATCGGGAAAATGAATTAGCAGATTTGTTTTTTGGCAAATTCCGTCATTCCACTGACGGAAATTCCGTAAATTCCGTCACTCTGTTGACGGAATTTACCTATATTTGCAAAAAAACAGAGCGATGAACGGTTTCATTCCACGTGCTATCACAAAAGATTTGATACAAAGTATTGAAAGAAAAAAGGTGTTGATTTTGTTTGGAACCCGACGGGTGGGCAAGACCTTTTTTGTGAATCAATTTATTAAAGAACATATTAAGAGCGATTACCTTTTTCTCAATGGCGAAGATTTTAGCACCAAGGAAGTGCTTAAAGAAAGAAGTGTTGAGAACTATAAACGGCTCATCGGAAAGAACCGGTTTCTGATTATTGATGAAGCTCAAAATATCGAAAATATAGGATGGATATTAAAACTGATTCACGACTCATTTAACGATGTTACGATACTTGTTACCGGGTCTTCTTCGTTTGATCTTGGAAACAAAACCGGCGAACCACTCACGGGCCGGAAAATAACCTTTCACCTTTTTCCTTTTTCACAGGCTGAATACTCCGCCGTTGAAAGTCTTGTTGAAACAAAATCAAATCTTTTAAACCGGATGATTTACGGTTGTTATCCCGAGCTAATCCATCTGCAAAGCGATAAAGATAAAGAGTTGTATTTAAAAGAACTCATTAATTCCTACGTGTTTAAAGATATTTTAATGTTTGACGGGATAAAAAACACCACAAAGATTCTGGATCTTCTTAAATTGCTTGCTTTTCAGGTTGGCGGTATGGTGTCGCTCGAAGAGTTGGGAAATAGCCTTAACATGAGTAAAAATACCGTGGCAAAATACCTTGATTTACTCTCAAAAGTCTATGTAATTTTTCCTCTTCGGGGATTTAGCCGTAACTCACGAAAGGAGCTTACCAAAAAAGGAAAATGGTATTTTTACGACAATGGTGTCCGCAATGCCATTATTAATAACTTTAATGCTGCTTCTTTCCGAAGTGATATTGGACAACTTTGGGAAAATTATATCATCGCGGAGCGAATAAAGTATCAAAATAATAACCGCCTTTTCCCCAACAATTATTTTTGGAGAACTTATAAACAGCAGGAAATTGACTGGGTTGAAGAGGTTGATGGTGCTTTACAGGCTTTTGAATTTAAATGGAATCCGGATAAATTGCCTAAAGCTCCTTCACAGTGGAAAGAATCTTATCCAAATAGTAGTTTCAAGGTTATTACCCCGGAAAATTACTTGTCATTTATTGACCCGGTGGGATAATTTTATTAAAAAATGTTATGCATGCATACTAAATTGAGAAATTTTTTGCATCTTTGTGAACTATTAACGAAAGATTAGTACTCCCCGGGCAGAATTCCGGGAGAGAGAAGATTATAAAATAACTATTTATTAAATTTTATTCATATGAAAATTCTGGTATTAATCAGCAATGTACCTGACACAACAACCAAAAT
>JANTGU010000233.1 GCA_024762735.1 Bacteroidales bacterium
AGATTTTAACCTGATAGTTATCAACATTCGTGTTGATATTCTGTTAATTACGGGGCGTGTTTCGAAATTCAGCAGACCCCAAGTTGTAAAAATTGTCATTCTGAGCGCCCGCCCGACTGAACATCGTTCGGGCTGGTAGTCGAAGAATGCATCATTTGACTACTTTCCATACCCTTCGACTGCTTCGACAGGCTCAGCAACCAAAGCTCAGGGGTCGATTTATAAAAAAAACTTCCCAATACCATCAGGAAGTTTTTATGAATTTTATGAATCAACGATAGGTTATTGTCCCAGGTAAGCCTTCAGCAATCTGCTTCGTGAAGTATTCCGAAGCCTTCTGATGGCTTTCTCTTTAATCTGCCGAACCCGTTCGCGTGTAAGGTTGAATTTTACAGCAATCTCCTCCAGCGTGTATTCATGAGCTTTTTCACCCAACCCGTAATAGAGGTTAATCACATCGCGCTCTTTTTCGCTTAAGGTGGAGAGCGACCTTTGTATTTCTTTGCCCAACGATTCACGCATCAAATATTCGTCGGTTTTAGTGCTATCCTTGGGTACAAAAAGATCTAAAAATTTAGTATCCTCTTCCTGTCCGACGGGCGCATCAATAGAGACAAACTTGGTAGAAATTTTCAGGGCTGCATCAATTTTAGACTCGGGAAGTTCCATGGCTTTGGCAATCTCCTCAGCCGATGGTGGCCGCTCCAGCTGCTGTTCCAATAAGGCGGTGGCCTTTTTAATTTTATTGAGCGATCCAACCTGATTGAGTGGCAGACGTACAATACGACTCTGCTCGGCCAATGCCTGTAGTATAGACTGGCGAATCCACCAAACGGCATACGAAATGAATTTAAACCCTCTGGTTTCGTCAAATCGTTGTCCGGCTTTTATCAACCCCAGGTTACCCTCGTTGATTAGATCAGGCAAACTCAATCCCTGATTTTGATATTGTTTGGCAACAGATACCACAAATCGCAAATTGGCTTTGGTCAGCTTCTCTAACGCTTCTTTGTCGCCTGTCTTTATCCTGCGAGCCAACTCTACCTCTTCATCAGCAGTAATCAGACTTTCTTTGCCGATATCCTGCAAGTACTTATCCAGCGATGCCGTGTTACGGTTGGTAATCGATTTGGTTATTTTGAGTTGTCTCATGTTTTATTTTTTTCGGGCTGACAAATTTATTTAAAAAAAATCTAAATAACAAGTTTTTTACAGAATAAATTCAAAAGAAATTTTTACCCCATCTGGATACATACCTTTTATTTTCACAACCTTACGTTTGCTGTTATTGATAGCATTGTTCAAACTTGATTCGGAGTTAACAGGCACTCCATTGACGTTATAAATAATATATCCTTTGGTGATGCCCCCTCTGTCGAGGATTCCTTCTTTCACATCTGCCACTTTCAGTCCGTTGTCAAGTCCTAAATTGGCCAGTTGATTGTCAGAGGCCGTTTGAAGCCAGGCACCCAGGACATCATTATAAAATGAATCGGAACTGCGAACAAGATTGGTTGAGTTGTCGCGTTTTTTAAGCGTTACCTGAACCAGATCACCCGAGTTATCATTGCCATTTAATTTTACAACCACTTTATCACCGGGTCTGTACTGACCAATAATACCGGTTAGCTCAGACAAGCTATTGACAGGCTTGTCGTTAATGGCCACAATGATATCCCCTGATTTAATGCCCGCGTCATCAGCGCCGCTGCCATCCACCACACCGGCTACATAAACACCCTGGAGCTTATCAATTCCAGCCGACTGAGCAAACTCTGCATCAATGTTTCGAATCTGAACCCCCAGGTATCCCCGTTGCGTTTCACCATAATTTTTTAAATCTTCAACTACTTTCTTTACCAGGTTTACAGGAATGGCAAACGAGTAACCTTCATACACTCCCGTGTGTGATGCTATGGCGGCATTAATCCCCACCAACTCACCTTTGGCATTAACCAAAGCGCCACCACTGTTTCCCTTGTTAACCACGGCGTCGGTTTGAATGTACGATTCGATGGCCGATACCCCCCCCAAAATATTGATGTTTCGGGCTTTAGCACTTACAATACCTGCTGTAACCGTGGAAGTAAGATTAAAAGGATTGCCAACAGCCAGCACCCACTCGCCAACTTTAAGCTTATCTGAGTCGCCATAATTTAAGTACTCGTAATTGTCGCCTTCCACTTTGATAAGTGCCAGGTCGGTGCTGGGATCGGTACCCACTATCCGGGCTTCTTTTTCAGTTTTATCGTTAAAGGTAACCATTATTTTATCCGCCCCGTCAACCACGTGGTTGTTGGTTACAATGTAACCATCGGGTGAAATAATAACGCCCGAACCAAAAGCCACGATGCTGTTGGGTTGATGCGGGTAAAAGTAATTTCTGAAAGGGTCAAAAAAGTTATCGTAATTAACGGGTTTTACTGATATCTCGGTTTTGATATGAACCACGGCATTCACCGTTTTTTGGGCGGCAGTGGTAAAATCTACTTGCGCTTCGGGCAAGGCAGAGGGCATCGAAGCCGGCATCACCGGAACCTGATTAGCGTGATTGATGGAATGGCCAACATATTCTGTTTGGTGCGCCTGTAACCCGCCTTTGCTTTCATTGGATTCAGGTTTAATAAAAAAATACATGGTTAACAGCACCAGCAGCGTACCTGCCACTGCTCCTCCAAAACTTTTCAAAAATGTTTTCATCTCTTTTTATTTTAAAGTTTATACTCAATACGATATAAAGATTGTTTTGTTGCAACAATGTAGTTAAGAAATGTTAAGCTAAAAACCACACTATTGCTCACTTATTTGTATCTTGCACGCTCAAAATTCCTGCCATGGGCAAGGCGGTTAACAATTTTTAAATTATGATGCTTGATTTTGAAAAATATCACGGCAATGGCAACGATTTCATCATCATTAATAACATGAAGGGTGATGTGTCGCTGTCAAATAAAGCCATTCAGTGGCTATGCCACCGACGTTTTGGCATTGGAGCCGATGGCTTGATGTTGTTGGAACCGGACGAGCATTCCGATTTTAAAATGCACTATTATAATTCGGATGGATTGTTAAGCACTATGTGCGGGAATGGAGGAAGATGTATAGCTGCTTTTGCCTTTTCACATGGTTATGCCGGTAAAAAGATGATGTTCAGGGCTGTGGACGGAATGCATCGAGCCATCATCAATGATTCAGATATTAGCAATCACATTTTGGATGTTTCGCTTGAGATGAAAAACGTGGAGGAGGTGGTCGAAAAGGAACACTGCTACTTTATCGATACCGGTTCTCCCCATCATGTTGAATTGGTGAATTGCGTAGAGGATGTTGAGGTTTTTTCAAAAGGCAAAGCCATTAGAAACAGCGATACCTACCAGCCCGGGGGCACCAATGTCGATTTTGTACAAATTGACGGTAACACATTGCATGTGCGTACCTACGAACGTGGGGTGGAAGAGGAAACTCTGTCGTGTGGTACCGGCGTGACGGCTTCAGCATTGGCTGCCTTTTTGGAAACCGGAATCAAAAACTGGCGTATAAAAACCCGCGGCGGCGATTTTAGTGTCGATTTCAAAGGTGACAAACTGCCATTTACCGACATTTGGTTACGCGGACCCGCTCAATTGGTTTTTAAAGGAAAAACAGAGGTGTCATGTTAACATTAGAGAACATTGTTTTACGAGCCCTGGAGCCGCAGGATGTCGATTTTCTGTACTTTCTGGAAAACGATGATGCTTTGTGGCATGTCAGCCAAACCCTGCGCCCGTTTTCAAGATTCGAGCTGGAACAGTATGTGCTGAGGGCTGAAAAGGATCCCCATGAAGCTCGTCAGGTACGATTTATGATTGACCTGGATCAGGGTGAAACGATAGGCACCATCGACCTTTTTGATATCGACCTGCATAATAAACGCGCGGGTGTTGGCATCGTAATCATCAAAAAATACCGAAACAAGGGTTATGCCCTTTTGGCACTTGAGTTACTGAAGAAGTATTGTTTTAAGCACCTTAATTTGCACCAGCTGTTTTGCAACATCGAAAAGGATAATACCCACAGTTTAGCACTCTTTAAAAAGGCAGGGTTTACCATTGTGGGATTAAAAAAAGATTGGAATATAGTCCCGGGTAGAGGAGGATGGGCGGATGAATATTTTTTACAGTTGATAAACGAATAGTTAAATACCATGGCTTATTATCATTCAAGATACACACATCAGAAAAAGAAAAGTAAAGTTAAAAGGTTTGTCTTTTTATTTTTAACGCTACTTATTGTTGTTGCCCTTGCAGTGGGATATTACCTCTACAGGGTTATCTATGGTCCCAACACCTGGACTCCTGACGGGAAACCGGTGGCTGTAAATATTCCTACCGGATCTGATTATCATGCCTTGAAAACTATTTTGTACCAAAACGGACTCATCATCCATCGTAAAAACTTTGAATGGGTGGCCG
>JANTGU010000234.1 GCA_024762735.1 Bacteroidales bacterium
ACTACACTTTTGGACAAGGATCGTTTAAAAGCCTTATCTATTTTGCCGATTCCATCAATATTTTGGGAACCAGAACCGTTAGAGATGTTAACCTGCATGATTTTGTTTATGATTTCGGAGCGCAATACGACCTCCATTTTGGTGACAGTAAAATGCTGACTCTTGGAGCCATTTATGCTCCGGGGGTCAACGCGAAAGCTACTCGCAGCACTTTGGGGAAAACACTTTTCGGTGGTTACCAGGATGTGGATTACGACAAGGACACCATCTTTTACATCCCTGACGAGGAGGGTACGGTGGTCATCCCAATGCGAACAGGGTTTGGCATGACCTACTATCAAAAAGGTATTTGGATGGCCGGCTTCGACTTTGAATATCAACAGTGGGAAAAGTTTAAATCTTTTGGCGTTTCCGATTCACTCAGCAACACCTGGAAAGTATCGGTGGGCGGACAATACACGCCTGTTCACACCACCTTGTCGCCCCTGTTTAAAAAAATGACTTACCGGGCCGGTTTACACTACGGATTGTCTTATTTAACCTTGCGTGGTCAGCAGCTGAGCGAGTTTGGCATGAGTATTGGAACAGAATTCCCTGTAAGGAAAAGCAGAACCACCATTAGTTTAAGTGCCGAGTACCGAAGCAGGGGCACCACCAATTATGGCTTGTTGCGCGAAAATTTTGTAAATTTCTCCTTGGGAGTGTCGATAAACGAAAAGTGGTTTTATAAAAGAAGATATAAATAAATTGATTCACTATTTAATATAATGTGTTATGAAAGCTAAAGTGTTATTATTTTTATTGGTTTTAGGAGCGGGGTTCAACTTGTTTGCTATTAACACCACAGGTTTTGACAAACTGGTTCCACAGCAACAAGAGCCAAAGTACGGAAAAGACAGTGTTAAATGTATTACAAATCTGTCGCTTTACATCGAACCATACAAATACTGGAAACAAAGCAGGTATAAAAGTGACGTGGTGAACGATGCCATTAAACCCTGGATTTACGTTTTTAATAACTGTCCTCGTTCTAGCCAGAACATGCTTATTCACGGGGTAAAAATCATGGACTATCGTATCAAAAACGAAAAAGACCCAGCCATGAAAGAGAAGTTAATCGATACCCTACTCATGGTGTACGATAAACGAATGAAATATTTTCCAACCTATAAAGGTCGCGACCAGGTGGGTAAAATTATGGGCGACAAAGGGGTGGCTATGTACAAGTACCGTCCTTCAGAATATCAAGAGGCCTATAAAGTCTTAAAGCAAGCGGTAGAGAAGCAACAGAATAAAGCCAAAGGAGCTGTTTACATCTATTACTTTAGGGCTCTTACCCGCATGGCTCAAAATGGCGAAGCGGATGCTGCGGAAGTTATTGATGCTTACGATAACATCAGCAATTTTCTGGATGCCAACATAAAAAAATATAAGGCTGCCGGCAATACTAAAAAGGTTGAAATTAACGAAAACGTGAAAGGATCGCTGGAAAGCATGTTTGAACCTTTCGCCACTTGTGATGTGCTGGTGGGTATTTATCAGAAAAAATTTGATGAGCATCCTGACGATGTTGAGTTGCTGAAAAAAATCACCCGTATTCTTGACGAGAAAAAATGTGTTGAATCGGATCTTTACCTGGATGCTGTAGTTAACCTGTATAAAGCCGAGCCAACGCCTGCATCGGCATTTCTTATCGGAAAGCTTTATCTTAAAGATGAAAAATACGACAAGGCAATGGAGTACTGCAAACAGGCTACTACCATGGAAGACCAGGATAAAGTTTTTCAGGATTACATGTATTTAGCTCAAATATACAAGTATAAAAACAACAGTGAACAAGCCCGTGCCATGGCATTAAAGGCTGCCAAAGTGAATCCTCAAAAAGGAGCACCATGGGCATTTATTGGCGACTTGTATGCTGCCAGTGCAGCCAAATGCGGTAACAACGACCTAACCAAATTGGTGGCTTACTGGGTAGCTGTTGACAAGTACAAAAAAGCCAAATCGGTGGAACCTGATATGGCCGAATCGATGAACAAGCTTATCTCGGCCTATCAAAAGCATTTCCCAACCAAAGAGGTGATGTTTTTCTACAATATCAGTGATGGTGACCCCTATACGGTTGGCTGCTGGATTAACGAGAAAACTACCGCCCGCTCGGCAAAGTAGGTTTTAAGTTACTTTACTATGGTTCAAAATTTCATAAAAAGCATTATCCTGATAGCCATCGGGGTAGTGCTTTTTTCGTGTGAAAACAACATTGAAACCATTAAAAAAATTACGGCTGATGACACCATTTCAGGGATAACTGCTTACGACATAGAATATGTAAGAACCGATTCGGGCCGCATGCAGGTTACCCTAAAAGCACCCGTAATGATTAAATATGACGGGAAAGAGTCATACACTGAATTTCCCAAAGGGTTTACAGTGTATATGTATGGAAGGAATGAAGTCAAAAAAGCTTTTATCCGGGCCAACTACGGCATTAACTATACCAAAAAAAAATATTTGAAAGCCCGCAACGATGTGGTGGTAAAAAATTTTGAAACCCATGAGCAGCTCAATACCGAGAATCTCGATTGGGATCAGCGTAAAAAAATGATTTACGCCCGATCGTTTGTAAAAATCATGGCTCCCGACAAGCTTATTTTTGGCGACAGCCTTGAAGCCAACGAGGATTTTAGCCAGCGTAAAATTTACAATATCCAAAAATCAGAGATAGAAACCGATGAGAACGGGAACTAGTTTCAGGATTTATTAACTTTGCCTAAATGAACATCGATTACATCATCGTTTTAATAACCCTGGTTTTATCAGGTTTTTTCTCCGGCCTTGAAATTGCTTTTGTCAGTTCCAACCGGCTGAAACAGGAGATCGATATTAAAAACAACAACTCCTCGGCACGCATCTTATCGCAGTTTTATAAAAATCCTTCAAGGTTTATTGGCGCTCTGCTGTTGGGTAACAACATTGCGCTGGTAGGCTACGGCATCGTGATGGCTAAAATTTTGGAAGAGCCTATTGCTGCGCTGCTCCCTGCTGCCCTTAATACCGAGTTTTTTGTCCTTATCACGCAGACAGTTTTATCAACGCTGCTTATTTTAATTGTGGCCGAGTTTATCCCTAAAATACTTTTTCGCATCAGCCCCAATGCCATCCTGAAATTTCTTGCCTTGCCCGTTTGGCTTTTTTACATGCTGTTTTACCCGTTAATCATTCTTTATATTGGGTTTTCCGAATTTCTTTTAAAGCGGGTTTTCCGAATTAAGTTAAAGGACGAGGTGTACACTTTTAGTGCTGTTGATTTGGATGAATACATCAAAGATTTTCAACCCGAGCAGGTAGAAGAGACCAATCAGGAAATCCAGATGATTCAAAACGCCATGGATTTTAAAAATGTAAAGCTCCGCGACTGCATGATTCCCCGAACCGAAATAGTAGCGGTGGACATCGATACCGACATCAACGAATTAATCAAGCTCTTTACCGACAGCGGTCACTCTAAAGTGATGGTTTATGAAGGTGATATCGATAATCTGATTGGGTATGTTCATGCCTATGACATCTTTTCGCACCCGCCGAACCTGAAAAATATCATTCGCAAGGTGGACATCTTTCCGGAAACCATGGCGGCCAAAGACCTGCTTAATGAGTTTATTAAAAAACACAAGAGCATAGCCATCGTGGTAGATGAGTTTGGGGGCACCTCGGGCATTGTAACCATGGAAGATATTATTGAAGAGATATTTGGTGAAATTGAAGATGAGTACGATACCGACACTGATGTAGAAGTGCAGCTCTCTGAAAATCAGTTTCTGTTTTCCACCAGGCTCGAAATTGACTACCTGAACGAAAAATACAACCTCAGTATTCCGGAATCGGAGGAGTATGAAACGCTGGCAGGGTTTATCCTCCATTACCACGAAAGCATCCCGCAAAAGAATGAAATGATCGAAATTACTCCTTTTGTTTTTGAAGTTACGGATGCCTCCGAAAACCGCCTTGACGAAGTAAAAATGACCGTTTCTAAAGTAGTGGAAAACGAGCTTTAAGGATATGGCACGGTGTGATGAGGGCTTTAGATGTGGTATTTCATTCCAGGATGTCCCGAAAAAAACATCCGGATTTCAACTGATGTATCCGGTTCAAGCTTTAGATTCTTAATTCTTCTGTAACTTTTTTTCAAAAAAAAGTTACCAAAAAAACTTCCGCTGCGCCCAGATTCCTAAAAACATAAACCCTACGCCTAAAACTTATAAACTCCTCCTTTTAATTGCCGAAGTAGCTCTGTTTTACTTTTTTAATTTATGGGATAATTGAAGTATATCGAAAGCAATAGAATAATAATCGTTCATTCTACTTCGGCACTTAACGTCGTCGAACAGCATAAGTTTTTTAACGGCTCCGGGCTTATGTTTTCTTAACGGAATCTGGCCAA
>JANTGU010000235.1 GCA_024762735.1 Bacteroidales bacterium
TGTTGTCGTCGTATAAAACTTTAAAAGCGGTTTTTTGGATGGGCTTGGCAAACTCATAGGGTTCCTGTTGGGTAAAATCATCCTGCCACTCCACCGTATTCCAAACAGGCTCGTCAATATGGCCATCAATAACGGGTGATTTGGTTAATATTTTAGAAGTATGATACTCACGTACCTGGGCCTGGCCTGTAAAAGGCATCCATAAAAATCCTGCTAACAAAACCCACAACTTTTTCTTCATGCTCTTCCCGTTAAGGTGGCAAAAGTACAACAAAACCGCTATTTTGCATTCGATATTATGCATTGGTGTTACTCACTGTTTAACTATTAAGATCGATCAACAATCATAAAAATAAAAAAGCAACCATTTTATAAAACCAGCCCGCCTTCCTCTTCTCTCCAAAGAGTAACAAAAGGAATCTACCTTTTCATTTTTTATGGGTCAAAAAAATATTTACCACTATGCTCCTCCAATATTAGGAGCATCGGGTCTGTTATTCGCTCCTAAAAAGGGATGAAGGGATAAAATAAACCTCTGTCATTTTTTGAGTTTTTGGTTTAATGCTTACCCGGTTCAATACAACAGAGTGCTGTATTGACAAGATAAAGACTAAAAATGTTGCTCAATTTTAATTCGTCGGAATAAAACTTCGATGGATGTTGTCTAACAGGCAAACCTTAAAACTTTAATACAATGAAAAAAATAGTGATTAGCATGATGACCGGATTAATTTTAATGGCCGGCACAGGATTAAAAGCCCAGCCTCGCGGCATGGGAAACGGAAACGGACAACGACAGGAGTTTAAAACGTACATGGAGCAAAACATCAAGCCCGAACTCCTTAAACAGAAAAAGATTTGGATGGAGGCGCTCACCAAAGAGGAAACCGAAGAGCTGCTTAAGCTGAAAGACCAACGCGATGCCATTCGCCAAAGTATGCAGGGCCAACAAGGCAACATGGACGATCGTAAACAAATGAGAGAGGCACACTTTTCAGCATTTAAAGGTCAGTTGGATAAAATCACAGACGCGCACCCTGATTTAAAAGCTCAATACACCAAAGAAATGACCCAAAAGAAAGAACAGTGGAGCAAAGACCTCGAGGCCATGCGTCCCGCCAATAACAGAGGTATGGGCAACGGACCCCAAAATATTTTGGATAAAATGACCGACCCGGCCTTTATTTTAATGTGGAACCCGCAAATGAATTATGGCAAAATGATGATGCAGCATGGCAGGATGAACCAAAGAACCAGTATGGCAAGACCCGGGATGAGAGGCAACCAGGGTATGAATGGCATGAAAGGTGCAAACTGCAACCAAAGGGACAAAGGCCCCAAAGCTGCTGAACCCGGCATTCATATTTTTCCTCAACCCGCCAAAGCCACCACAGTTGTTAAAATATCAGGCGTCCGTGGCACTGAAGTACAAGCCGATGTTTACAATGCAAAGGGCAAAAAGGTGAAAAGCTTATACAGCGGATTAGCTTCGATGCCTATGCTTGATTACACGCTGAATGTATCGGATTGGGATAACGGACTTTACACGGTTAAGGTAACTTTTGGCGCACGGTCGATGACCATGGACTTTGAAGTTTCTAAGTAAAAAATTCCAGCTACTGTTGCTGCAATAGCCATCTGATTTACTTTAAGCCAACCAATTTAGATCATCGGATTTTACGGATTACACGGATTGAGATTTCTGCATAGCAGAAATCTCAATTTAACTATTCGTTTAACCCGTTCTTTTTTCCTGGCATCAGAAAAACCAACCTAATAAATCTTCTTTTCATAATACGATCTTTCCACCGCCTCTCTTTGATCGGGATGGGTAATTTTAACCAGTTCGGCAATACGCTGCTTGATGGTTTTACCATAAAGATTGGCCACGCCATACTCAGTCACCACATAGTGCACATGTGCCCTGGTTGTTACCACTCCGGCACCGGGTTGCAGGAAGGGAACAATACGGCTCCTTCCTTTTTTGGTTACCGAAGGCAATGCAATAATAGGTTTTCCTCCCTCGCTTAATGATGCCCCTCGTATAAAGTCCATTTGACCACCCACCCCACTGTACATTCTCATACCAATGGAATCGGAACATACCTGCCCGGTCAAATCAACTTCGATGGCCGAGTTAATGGCTACCATTTTTGGGTTTTGACTGATGATGCCCACATTGTTGGTATAATCGGCACCTTTCATTTCAATAAAGGGGTTGTCGTCCACGTAGTCGTACAGTTTTTTGCTCCCCATAAGAAAAGTAGCCACTGCCCGTCCATGATCATTTTTTTTATTATTTCCGTTGATGACATCTTTCAAAATTAAATCAACCACACCATCCGAAAACATCTCCGTGTGAATACCCAGGTTTTTATGATTGGATAATCGGGTTAACACAGCATCCGGAATATTACCAATTCCCATTTGCAGGGTACTGCCGTCTTCTATCATTTCGGCAATATAGTCACCTATTTTTTGTTCTATCGGACTGGGGGTTACCACTTCGTGTGAAACCAACTCGCGATCTACCTCCACAAAAGCATCCAGTTCCGAAATATGGATGATGCCATCGCCGTGTGTTCGGGGCATTTTAGGATTGATTTCGGCAATAACATACCTGGCATTCTCGATGGCTGCCTGGGTTGCCGCCACCGTGGTTCCCAACGAGCAGTATCCATGTTTATCGGGAGGCGACACCGATACCAGTGCCACGTCAAGGTCAATGATGTGTTTTTTAAACAAGAGCGGCAGTTCTCCCAAAAACACGGGAGTATAACATCCGTTGCCTGCTTTAAGGGTATGCCTTACATTAGGGCCAATAAAAAACGAATTGATGAAAAAGCTGTCACTGTATTGGGGATCAGCATACGGAAGTTCTGCTTCAAGGTGGAGGTGACAAACCTCCACGTTTTTTAATTCTTCGTGCCTTGCCGACATGGCATTGATTAATGCCTGGGGGGCTGCCGAAGCTGCCTTGATATACACCCTGTCGTTGGATTTAATTACTTTCACGGCCTCTGCCGCACTTACCGGTTTATATTTCATAATGCTTGGTTTTTAATTGGGCTTCACAATACAAAAATAAAACTTGAATCGATATAGTTGTTAATAATTTAACATTAAAATAGAATAAATGTTACGAGAAGGGTTGGTGCTTTCTATTACCCTGATTCAGATAATGGTAAATAAATAGAAGGGTGTGTGGAAATAGGTTTTATTCAAAGATAAAGCAAATAAAAAAGGTCGGTTTATGTTACATAAACCGACCTTTTTATTTTGTTGGAGTAACTCCCGAAAACTTTCGGGACGAACCGGCAACCTTTTTGTCGGAGTGGCAGGACTCGAACCTGCGACCACTTGCACCCCATGCAAGCATGCTAGCCAACTGCACCACACCCCGATTATGGGAGCGCAAAATTACATAAATTTTTATTTATCCCAACTTTTAAGGTAACAAATATTTTTATTGCCATAGTGGCATGATTTTCTTCATAGCAGTAGTGGCACTCAATTTGATTATTCAAAAGCCACATTTAAAATAAAATGACGACTTTTGCTGTCAGTTTTGCAAAAACAGTTGTCTAATACTTAGAAATTTATAAAACCAATTACAGATATGGAAAACACAAAATGTTTGATTATCGGTTCCGGCCCGGCCGGTTATACCGCAGCTATTTACGCATCGCGTGCCGACCTTAAGCCCATTGTTTATCAGGGAATGGAGCCGGGCGGACAGTTAACCACCACTACCGAGGTAGATAACTTTCCGGGATACCCCGAGGGTATCGATGGCCCTGCCATGATGGAGCAATTCCAAAAACAAGCCGAGCGGTTTGGTGCCGACATCCGCTGGGGTGTGGCCACCGAAATAGATACCACCCAACGTCCATTTAAAGTTAAAATTGACGATGGCAATGAATTATTGGCAGAAACTGTCATCATTGCAACGGGTGCTACTGCCAAATATCTTGGCCTCGAGTCGGAAGAAAAATTTAAAGGTGGCGGTGTCTCGGCTTGCGCTACCTGTGATGGTTTCTTTTACAAAGGAAAAGATGTAGCCGTCGTGGGGGGTGGCGACACGGCTGCCGAAGAGGCTACCTACCTGGCCAATCTTTGTAACAAAGTTTACCTGATTCACCGTCGTGACCAGCTGAGAGCCTCCAAGGCCATGCAAAACAAAGTGCTAAACACCCCCAACATCGAGATTCTATGGGATACCGAGGTTAAAGAAATCGTGGGTGAAGAAAAAGGCTTTACCAAAGCACTTAATGGCGCCATCCTGGTTAACAACAAAACCAACAAAGAGTTTAAAATTGACATTGAAGGCTTCTTTGTTGCCATTGGTCACAAGCCCAACACCACCATTTTTGAAGGAAAGCTGGATATGGATGAAACGGGCTATTTAATCACCAAACCCGATTCAACAGCCACTAAT
>JANTGU010000236.1 GCA_024762735.1 Bacteroidales bacterium
TGGAACAGGAGATGGAGAGCTACAAGGCGGAACAACAGACCCTTGATAAAGAGTTAAAGTACCGGCAAAACGAAATGGTAAACATGGCCATGAACATCATTAGGAAATATGAAATTGTGGGGCAGATCAAAGAGGACATCAACAGGATTAAAAAGGAGATTCGTGATGGTGAAGCTCGTCAGGCACTCAACAAGGTAATTTTGAAAATTAATCAAAACCTGCTGCTTGATCGCGACAGGGAGAGCTTTCAGATGCATTTGGAAGAGCACAACAGCAACTTCATGCACCGTCTTTCAGAGGCTTATTCCGGCATGACGGAAAACGAAAAGCGACTGGCTACCTTGTTAAGAGCCTGACGAGCTTCAGCATCATGAATCTCCTTTTTAATCCTGTTGATATCCTCTTTAATCTGCCCCACAATTTCATATTTCCTAATGATGTTCATGGCCATGTTTACCATCTCGTTTTGCCGGTACTTTAACTCTTTATCAAGGGTCTGTTGTTCCGCCTTGTAGCTTTCCATCTCCTGTTCCAGCGATTTTGCTTTCAGGGCGATGAAGTTTTCAAGCTCGTCAACTTTCTCTTTGCCAAGCGCTTTCTGTCTCTTTTCTCGCATTCGAAAATAATAGACAACACCTATCAGCACAACTACTAATAACAGGCTTATCATCCACCCGTAAGAGAAAGATGATTGGACAGAGGAATTTTGTTCGCTTTGCTCCAGCTTGTTTTTCGGAAAGGAACCAACCTTTTCTATGTGGTTCACACTATCGGAAACAGACTGATGGGTGACCTGTCCGCGTTGAGCATCCGATGTAAAACCCACATTTTGTTTAAAAACGTTGTGGATAAAAAACAACATAAAAAAAGCAACGATGCCCGCCATAACCGGTGTAGCGACCCACCCGACGCTAATTTGGCCCAGTACTTTGTACTTAATCTGCTTACCGCCTTTTAATAACCCGATACCAATGATAGAACCTATAACAATCTGCGAGCTTGAAACCGGCACCAGGGGAATGGGAGGCAGTCCTATCGAAACCAGCGCGTTGGAAAGCGATTGCGAAGAAAAGATAAACAGCACGATCGCCTGCGAAAGCACCACCACCAGGGCAGCTTCCGAAGTTAGTGGCATCAGCGTGTTGCCCACCGTTTCCATGACCCGCTTCGAGTAAGTAATGATGCCAATAGCTATGGCAAACCCACCAATAGCAAAGAGTTGCTGGGTACTGCTCAACGTGATAAAGCCAATATGGATATCAGGAAACTGAACGGCCGTGGTAAACACGCCCATCACGTTGGCAATGTTGTTGGCACCTAGGCTGTAGGCACCAAATCCGCCAATAATAATCAGCCCAAGCCGAATGGACAAGTCGCGATAAAAAAGATGGAAACGAACACGCTTGAGTATTTTTTGGGTCAGCAGGTACAACAAAGCGGCAAAAATGCCACCCAATACCGGCCCGGAAATCCAGGTAGTAACAATTTTGGTTAAGGTATGTAAGTCGGTTTGATTGTTGGTGTACAGGTTCCAGCCGATAATGGCTCCCACGATGGCTTGCGAGGTGGAAACCGGCAGCTTTAACCTGGTCATCCAGTACACGGTGGCAGCAGCAGACAACGCGACGGTAAAAGCAGCTGCCAGTGTTGACACACTTCCCAGTTTTCCCAGGGTGGCGTTGGCGCCCGCCCCTTGAATGACAGCACCCAGAATAACAAAAATACTCCCGATAAGGGCTGCCTGCTTAAACTTTACCATCCGCGAGCCCACAGCCGTGCCAAAAATATTGGCAGCATCGTTGGCACCCAACGACCAACCGAGGAATAACCCGCTGGATAAAAAGAATAGCAGCGTTATCATAAATTAAATTTAAGGGCATTGATGGAAAGAAAATCAGCCAGTAACTCCGCCTTGTCTGAAATGGTTTCGATATGCAAGGCAAAATAACGGAGATGGATTTTTTGACTTAGCTTTAAGTCATCCATATCATGAAAGAGTTTTCGCTTGATACTCCTCGAGAGCCTATCACTCTCCTTCTCATAAAAATAGACCTTGGTAAGCATCCCCTTTACCTTAGTGGGCTCTCTGAAAAAAGTTGTAACAGCAGGAAATACAGCCGCCGCGGCTTCGACCGAAACATCCACCAGTCGTTTGTAATCGTTTACCAGCACCTCCGGAATATAGGGAATCTCCACATCAAACTCGTAAAGACTCTCCTTGGCAGCATCAATAATCTCATCTACTTTGTCAACCATCTCTTCAATGTCGCTGGCATGCTGGGGTAATATCGAGTGCAGGTAGAGTTCACGGTCGATTTTACGTTGCAGCTTGTCGGCCACCGCCTCCAGCCTTTCAATATTTTTAATATTCTCCACAAAAGTCTCCTCTTCTTTATCCAAATAGTTGTAAACCCCCTGTTTGAAAATAAGAACCCCCTGCTCTACCGTCGAAAGAAATTCATCTACCTCCAGCACCAGCTCCTTTACATTTCTAAATAGTATTGACATAACCCACCATTTTTATGAATCTGTTTTCAAAATTAAGAAAAGTTAGGAACATTGGGGTATATTCTTGTTTTTACTGTTCAACTCGGATGTAGGGGTTATTTTAGGATATTAATTACAGTTTGTCAGACTGTTAGGATGTCATTGTAGGGGTAATATCGCCCCGAGGCAGGTAAGAATATATAAAATGTAGAATATTTGTTGAACCTTGTTAACTGCGCTTCCCGCGACAATGGGTTAATTTTGTTTCGATGATGGATATAAGAGATACGGTAAAACGGCACGACCGGTTGGCTTTCGAGATGAAGCTGGAGTTTCCCGCTCCTGTCAACCTTGACAAGCCGCAGGATTACAAGGTAGAGATGTATCTTTTTGTGCCTCAGAACCTCGATGTAAACAGGCAAAACTATTCCCGGCAAGATTTTTACCGGGCACTAAAAACCAATATACGCCTCACCACGCCTGATTACCTGTTAGGAAAAATTGTGAATGGTGAAAACAGTCCCTTTTCCCGGCTCAACTATAGCATCGAGCGTCTTTCGGAGGTTCGTGATAAAGATGCTTTTGAGGTGTACGAAATACAGATTAAACGACTGTGTTCCATATTCGGCTCTTCACTACGCCATCTTGTCAACCAAATAAGTGTTGTCAGTAGTCCGGAAGACAAAAGGATTTTACTCAACGAGTTTAAAGTGCAGTCGGACAAGGTTAGAGAAAACTTTAAAAACCTGAGGCCAAAACTAACCATCATTAACAACGAGGAAGCGTTCAAGCTGTTCAGCATTGCCGATGAGTATCAAAGTCTGCTGTTGGAAAAACATATTTTTATTCTTGTTGAAAACCTTAAAAAAGAGGATGATTTTCAAGCGATGATTGATTCGTTACTCGATATTGCCTACAACGAAACACAATACCGCAAAAAGATCGGATACCCTTCTATTGTAGGCATGAAGCAGGCTAACCAGGATGTGCTTCACCGAAACAGCATGCTGAAAAAACAGATTGAAAGCAACCTGTTTTTGAATACCGATACGCGGCGAGAAGCGGTGCTGGCCGAACAGATATTGTTTGCCGTGGCAGCAGGTATTGCCATGGTATTTGCTACCGGGGTTGCCTTTTTATCGCAAATGTTGTATGGCCGCCTCTCCATGCCGTTTTTCATAGCTCTCGTAATTAGCTACATGTTCAAAGACCGGATTAAAGAGTTAACACGGCTCTATTTGGATAAGAAACATAAAAAGTTCTTTTCCGACTACAAAACATCCATCTTTAACACAGGAAAGAAAAGAATGGGGATTTTAAAGGAGAGTTTTCATTTTGTTAAAAAGAAAAACCTTCCGGACGATATTTTACAAATGCGCGGGCGAATGCGCAAAACCGATTTGGATATTGAACTCGTCAATGAAAATGTAATGCTCTTCAGAAACCAGGTTACACTGCTAAACAATCACGATCAACTGGACGATTTTGAAGGGATAACACAAATATTACGATTCAATATCTGGGATTTAACCCTTAAGATGGACGACCCCGAAAAAGATATCTACTACGTAAGAAAACGTGGTTTGAAGCAGATCAACGTGAACAGGGTTTACTATTTTAATTTAATCATGCGCTATTCGGTGGACGGGCAAAGTGTGGTAAAGGCACATCGAATCGCGGCTTCAAAACAGGGCATTAGAAAAGTTGAAATAATTCAATAAAGAACATGTAACAAAAAAATAAATTGTTACTTTTAACCAAATTATTCATTCATTAAAAACAGTAGTCTATGAAAAAATCTTACGCTTTTATGATGGCCTTGGCCATCATGTTATTTGCCGGTATCCAATCGGCTTCAGCCCAACTCTACATCAACGAGTTTATGGCTAGCAACGATACCGCTTTTG
>JANTGU010000237.1 GCA_024762735.1 Bacteroidales bacterium
TCTGCCCAATTGGGCAGAAAGGAAAATCTAACTTATATTTGTAAAATAATTGACTAATGATGGGGAGAAGTTAAAATGATATGACAAGTGATGTTGCACAATAGTTTTGTTTATGATATCTATTATATTACCAATTAAATAACCTCCAAAATCGTCTTGAGCTGTACATAAAGAACAGGCAAGCATTACCACACAATAACCCAAAAAACCACTTTGTTAGTTTTATCTGATATGGCTATCCCTTTTGAATACCCGTGTTTCCATTTACCCAACGTTTCGGGGCGGTTTTCATTGCAATCAAATTTCCAAAAATTGCCTGCCTGTGCTGCTATTACATAAACTTTTAAATCTTCGGGAACTACATAAACTGTGTGACTACGTGGGCGGGGTTCTCCTTTTATCTGCTTTTTTAAAACCGTTTTTTCGCCAAGACCAAAATCGTAATTCTCAAAATAGGGGATTGGCATTTCATCTCTATAATATTTGTTGCATTTTTCTACAGGAAACAGGCTCCTTTTTAATTCCGGTATGTCAATAATAAAATTGTTGTCGCTGAAATAATTTGTTGTGTAGATAATCGTGTCGTTGATTGCTTTTTTGAAGTCTTCCAAATAATCTGCTCTGTTGCCGATGATGATTATTTCAGCATTTTGTGATTTGCACCCGTATTCACGTGGAGTATCCGCCGGTAAATATGAAATAGTTCCGGTTATTTTGCCCGAAACATGTACAGGAAAATGTTTAAGTAATCCTTTGATTTTGATATTTTTATCAAAGGAAGTTAAAATCTCAGTATCAATAATTTGATAGTTTCTTTGAAAGGTTTCGCATCCTACTAAAACGGATAGAAATAAAAACATTTTTATAGCCTTACTCATATCCATTTTTTTCAGTAAAGTTAGAAATCAATTTAATATTCTTCCAATATTCACTCCAGTTGTTAAATTCCCAAGTTCTTCTGAAATCATGTGTGCCACCCATTACTTTCAGTAGCTTATTCGTAAATAAACTAAATTTCAAATAGGTGTTGTCAGTATAATTAATCCTGTATCGTCCAACTTTTTCCATGATAAATGGTAAATATGAAGGATCCCTCATAACTTTTATAGGATATCTGTTCATCTCTGTCATGCCTTTTTTCAAGTATCTTGATTTCTCAGTGATTTTAATTATTTCGCCTGTAAGAAAAGTAAAATCATGCGAACCCGGACCTGGTGCCCATACTTCCGATGTTTTCTCGTAAATGGTTTGCTGTACCGGTTTAAACTCATATCCCATTTTTTTCATAAAGGTTAATGCTTTTTGGCCTTTCAAGCTGGCTTCAACATTAAAACTTACAATTGATTTGCCAGATTCCGCATTCATATTATGAGTAGCTAACAAATTTCCGTTTTCCCACAATACTTGTAAGGCATCCTTACCAAACACATTATCATTTCCAAACCACGTCCAGCCTTCCCCTTTTATTTTATCTTCGTCGCCTTTGGTATAAGTATTTTTATAATAAACGGCATTTGTTTTCTCGTTAATGAACCAGTCTAAAGAAAACCCGCTGGGGTCGGTAAATTTAAGGGGGTTGTTAAGGGCGTAGCTGTAGCGGTTGTAGCTTTGCGAGTTTTGGGGAAACTGAATGGTTGGGTCAACGCTTAAAAAGCGGGCTACAAAGGGATCGTAAGCGCGTCCTTTCATGTCGATAAGTTTAAAGGCATCGAGTTGCTCGTGGCCGGTAAACCCGCGGTCGAACAAGTGGGTTTGGGGCACGTTGTTGTAAGTCCATGTTAGCGGGTTTCGGCGGCCCCACGGGTCGAAGCTAAGTTTATCAACTATGTTATCCGACTCGTTGGTAATGGTTTCGTAATTGCCGAGGTAGTCGGTATGAAAGTAATACATGTGATTATTTCCAGTGCTGTTCATTTCATATAGGGCAAAAAGGCCGTTGGTGGCGCTAAGATAGTGAAATAATAAATTACAACGTGAAAAAATTCACGCAAGTTGCAAAAGAGTGTTAGTTTGAGGTTTCTCATCTTTTTCCAGTGTTTACCTGCCGGACTTTCAGTCCTTGCTGTTACTTTAGGTTTTTCCCGGGGTTGCGCTTTGCTTTACCCCGGGTTGTTACGGGCAAGCCTTTCAGGCTTGGGTTTAGGGTTTGTAGTGTGTCCTTGTTGCAAAAGATAACGAGTTTATTTGAGAAACTTCCAGGCAACAAAAAACCGCGAACGGTTGCACTTTGCAACTGTTCGCGGCTTGTTAAGTAAATGGATTAACCATTATTTTTTAAACTTTTTCATGTACTTTTTAAGTGCGTCTTTGTGCACGGTAAAGTCCATCATTTTTAGCTTGGTGTAGTCTTCGCAGAAAAAGTAATACCCAAACTCGGGCTTGTCCTGTCCGATGTTTCTTGAACCGGAGCTGGAATCTTTAATCAGGTACCACATCTTGCCGTTCTTGTCTTTCAGGTAACCCACCATGTGCATGCCGTGATCGTCGGTGGTGGTTTTGTTCGAAAATCTGAACTGGCGGGCATTGTCGTCGATATAAGCTGAAGGGATATCAAAATCGGGTACCAGCGCGGTATTGGTCTGGCGCGAGAAACCGGCCTCCGAAACATCGCCGCCAACACTGATGGTATAACCGTTTTCGATGGCATGATTCAGGATGTTCATGTAAACATCCAGCGGTACATTATAGTACTCGTCACTGTGCCACCAGTTGTCAGGCACTTCGTATTCCACTTGTTCCCAAAATGGTTTTTGCAGGTAGGACAGCACTTCAACGTAATCGTTCATGTTGAGCTTGAGGTAATCTTTCAAAAACGATTTGGGAGTGTAATGGGTACCTTCGTAGTCAAACTCCGTGGGAGGCTCACCCATGTAATGGTTTAATATAGATTGGGTGGTAGCAAGTATTTCATCTTTATTCCACGCAGCACTCTTTTTTACTGTTTTCAGATAGGTTTTAAGTTCTTTCATCATGGCTTCGTGCGTGTAAAACTTCTGTCCCGGTAAAAAGCCATCGTAAACCGAGCGGGGAACCACACCATATTTTTTATAAATACGAGCCACGGCATTCGACTCGGATCCTTCGTCCACCAGCGAGTTGCCCCGGGTATCCACATAACGGGCAACCTTTTCGACGTACTCCCAGTACACGGTAAACATCTCCGACAGTTTTACATCTTTGTTAAACAGGCGGTGTTCTTCCGACTCGTAAAACGAAGTGGTTGAAAAACACCAGCAGGTACCCGTGTTCCCTTGCGAGGTGGTGGGCGTGTGCCAATAGGTGTGATCTTTATAGTCGGCGATTTTGTTGGGTAACTCCATGCCCGACTGATCCATCATAAAATATTTCTCTTTTTTAACGGTTTTCTGTTTCTGCTCGTTGGCATGAACATCTTTCAGAATAAAATTCTGATAATAGCCGGGCTCGTACTCTTTAAACTTGCCCTTGTCTTTGCTTTGCGAAAAAGCACTCATTACCGGTATCAAAGCCAAAATGAGCAACAGTGTAAAAATTTTTTTCATGGATAATTATTTTTGATGATTAAATTTTTTGGTCGTCCGATTGAAACCGGAAGCCAAGTCGTTTGCCTGTTTTAAGTGAGATGGTATCGACAGCATTCTTCATTTCAGCCACCGACACTTCCTTAACCAAGTCGTAATGAGGGGTGAGCAGGTCGAAATTCAGGGTGTAGCGAATGGCAGCTTCTACCAACTCGTTCATGGCTGCGGAATCAAATTTTTTGCTGCCAAAATAGTTGTAGAGGTACGACAGCTCCCGTTTTCCCTCGATGAAAAAGCTGCCGTCTTTGTTGATAAACACCCTGCCAATCAGGTAGCCAATATCGTTCACGCGGTTGTACTTGAACGAGTCGGCCAAAAAATTGTAGATGTTGATGATGCCGTGATACGACCGCGATTTGTCCTCCTTAACATAGGGAGTCTTCATCACTTCATGGTCGCGGGGAAACTCGAACACGTTGGAGTGCATCATGAAAATGAGAATGTCGCTTCCAAACTTCAATTCTATTTCAAACTGCCCGTGGCTGCTCGATTCAAATAAAATGTCCGGGGTGTCTTTTTTCGATTCGGTAAATGCATGGAAGTGCTCCACGTATTGTGTAATTATCTCTTTTAAAGTATCAAACGACTTGAGGGTTACTTGATAAACCTGTTGTTTGATGGCTGACTTCTGCGCCAGCTCGGTAAACAGTGCTTGATTTTCGGGTGTTAGTTTCATGGTATTCGTTTATTCAAACGTAAACGAAAGTAAGAAAACTTTTGAATTTAACTTGTCGATTACATCGGTATAAATGTTTCCTTCTTTTTTAATGAGGTTGTTGATGCCGTATCCCATTTTGATTTGAACGCCAAATTTAAAGTAGTTGG
>JANTGU010000238.1 GCA_024762735.1 Bacteroidales bacterium
TAAGGATATTCAGGATAGTACGCTTACCCGTGACCGCTTTTACTATAAGGTTGACCCGTTTGTGTTCGATAGTGTGGCAGCCTTTAACACTACAGGGCTTGAATTTAAGGGCAGCTTGATGGCTGACGGTATTATTCCTGTGGTGCATGAGCCGCTGCGGGTTATGCCTGATTATTCGTTAGGGTTTGTGCACCAAACCCCTGACACGGGATACAGTATTTACCATAACAAAGGGCGCTTTTTTAATACGCTTCAGCTGGATAACAACGGATTTAGAGGTTCCGGCAGGGTTGACTACCTGAATACCACGTTCAATTCACCAGATTTGGTTTTTTATCCTGATTCACTTAAAGGAACCAGCTATAATTTTATTGCCAATGGTGATGAATCGGGATACGATACCCCTGATGTACACGGCGATTCGCTACGAATGGCGTGGAATATCGACTCTAACCTGATGGCGTTAACTACCATTGATACGGCCCATCAGTTGGTAATTTACAACAATACCAGGTTAAACGGTAGCTTGTTCCTTAATCCGGCTTATATGCACGGGATGGGGACTTTTACTTTCGACCGGTCAGAGGTGCAATCGACTGCCATGGATTTTCATTACAACACCATGTCAGCTGACTCTGCCAACTTTACTTTGTTTGACGACAC
This sequence comes from Bacteroidales bacterium, assembly GCA_024762735.1. GTDB lineage: Bacteria > Bacteroidota > Bacteroidia > Bacteroidales > F082 > B16-G9. The sequence goes on from JANTGU010000238.1 coordinate 664, forward strand.
GGGACTGCACAAAATATTTATTTCGAAAGGTTATTTTGCTCACATCGATTTTAAGGAGGGCTTGGGAGAGTTCGATAATTTGTACAAAGGCTCGTTCGTGGAGTTGCCCTTTAACAAGTATATTTCAACCCTCGATCAGGTAAAGTGGTTGATGGATGAGGATAAGTTGCAGTTGTCAGGCGAGCAAAATCAATTCTTCACTCAAATGGATTCGCTTTCTGATAATGAAGTGTTGGACAAAAAAATTACCGGTCCCGAGTTTGTGTCGCTGGAACCTGCTCAGGATTCACTCAGGTTTTTTGCCAAAAAGGCCATCTACGACCTGAATTATTACACCATCAATGCCGAGGGTGTTCGCTTTATCAAGACAGGCGATGCCGCTGTTTTCCCTGCCAATCAATCGGTTAAAATTTATGAAAAGGGAAGGCTGGATACCCTTTACAATGCTTACATTATTGCTGATACGTTGACTAAGTACCATAAAATTTATGATGCTACCATAGTCATTCGATCTCGTCAGGATTACACCGCGGAAGGCTACACCGATTATGTGGATCGAAATGGTTTGCCGCAGCAGGTGTATCTGCCTCATGTGGCTCTTAACCAATATGGTAAAACCATTGGGGTGGGTCATGTTACATCGGATGAACTTTTCTTTTTAAGTCCTGAATATTTTTTTCGTGGGGATATTGTGTTAGAAGCTGATAAACCCTATCTGAAATTTAAAGGCGGTTTCCGGCTGAACGAGGAGTGCATTGGGCTTGAGAACAACTGGGTAGCCTTTAACCGATTTATCAACCCCAAACATGTACAGTTTGAGGTGGATACCACCACGTTAACCACCGACAGTACGCGCGCTCGCTTTGGTCTGGCGTTGTCCTCGGCACGACGAAGATTCTACCCCATGGTATTACAAAGCCGCGAGTCGTCCAGCGATATCATTGCCTTTGAAAGTTATGGTAAGCTGGAATTTGATGCCGCGAAAAATACTTTCTTGGTAGGCAATCCCCTGCGATTGAGAGGAGATAATGAAGCCGCGGGAAATTATCTCAGTCTCGATAATAAGCACTGTATGTTACAGGGGGATGGGTTGCTGGACCTGGGTGTTAATTTTACCCAAACACGTTTAACATCCGTGGGGAGCTTTACCCATTACATCATTCCTGACTCCACGATTTTTAATACTGCACTAATTTTTGACTTCTATTTTGATGAAGATGCCCTGTCGATGATGCTTGATAGCCTGCGGATGATTCCGGGAGACGTGGTGAATGTGGGGCAAAGCCAGTTTAACGTGGCCATCAGGGAGCTTTTAAATAAGGAGGATGCCGACGTGTTAAAGCGGGAACTCAGTCTTTACGGTAACATGAAAAAGATGCCCGATCAAATTAAAGGTTCCATTATATTTTCTGATGTACACCTCGTATGGGATTCCGAAACACGTTCGTACGTTTCAACCGGACCCATCGGTGTCGGGTTTGTGAATGGAAGTGCTGTCAACAAGATATTAAAAGGATTTATGCAAATAGAGATTGGAAGAGCGGGCAGTGCCATCCACTTTTATCTTGAAACCGACCGTAAGACCTGGTATTTTTTCTCCTATCAAAACGGGATTATGCAGTCTATTGCTTCTGATGGAAACTATAACGAGCACCTTGCCGGAATGAAGGATGAAAAGCGAATGCGCAACCCTGACAGCGATGAGGACTACTATGAATACGTGATATCCACCCGCCGTAAAAAGGTTGATTTCCTGCGCAGGATGGAATTAATAAAAAAACACATGCAGGGGAGATAGTTCTTTTTTAACCTGTCAGGCCGGACAACGGCTGCACGAGGGCGACCTTTAAGTCTGATTTGCTAACAAAAAAAACATACGCTTTGCCCCATGGGTAGCATGATGCTCAGGAGATCTCTCAGTCGTGCCTCCTTCGAGATGACGCTGGGGCTTGCTTAGGCAAAAACCGCCGTCATGCCAACCTTGCGGAGGCCTGCCCCCGCCAGCATGACTTGGTCAGGCGGGCGTTCGGGCGGGCATCTCGCGGGTTTTAATGGTTTTTCTCCGCAAAAGGTACCGTCACCCCGAGCAATAGTCGAGGGGTCTCCTGAGTCTCAAAGTTCCCTTTTTGCAAAAGGTATTCTCAACTTTACAATACTTCTAAAAATCTAATGTCCCTATTCTGCATTCTTAAATCTTCACCTCCTATCTGCCAGCCGCAGGCAGGGATGTAAGAAGTAAATCTTTTAAGTTGTCCTGAATTTGTTGGCTTTTCCGGTTAGCCTATTTCAGGATAAGTCATCACAAAATAGCTTTACAAAAATGTTGTGAATAAAATCTTTGTCCGCAATTCTCGAATATCGGTAATATTTTCTATTTTTACTCCCAATATTAAAAACACGATTCTTAAATAAAATAACTATGAAGTTTATCATATCCAGCACCACGCTTTTAAGAAGCTTACAAAAGATCAGCGGTGTGTTGTCAACCAACAGCACCCTGCCTATCCTGGAAGATTTTCTTTTTGCCCTGGAAGGGGAGACGCTAACCATCACGGCTTCTGATTTGGAGACCACCATCTCGGTAATGGTTACCCCTGAAAAGGCTGATGATGCGGGCTCGGTAGCCATACCGGCCAGGCAGCTGCTCGACATTATGAAAACCTTTCCGGAGATTCCCGTGACCATCATTTCTGATCCGGAAACGCTGAATGTTGAAATTATGGCCGGTGAAGGAAAATACAAGATGATTGGCCAGTCGCACGAGGAGTTTCCGAAAGTGCCTGAGCTGGATGATCCTAAAAAAGTAACGGTAAACGGTGCCATGATGGTCAACGCGTTTAATAACACGCTGTTTGCTACCGGTAACGACGAGCTGCGCCCAGTAATGTCAGGGGTTTATTGCGAAATTAATGAAGATAACCTGACTTTCGTGGCCACCGATGCGCACAAGCTGGTTCGGTATCGCCGCAAGGAGGTGAAAAGTGAAACCGCTGACTCGTTCATCTTTCCTAAAAAGACCCTGAGTCTGGCACGCCATATTATTCCTGAAAGCGATGAAGAGGTAATTATGGAGTATAATAAAACCAACGCGACCTTTAAGTTTGATGATATTTTGGTGGTTTGCCGCTTGATTGAAGGGAAATACCCCAACTACGAGGCAGTAATTCCGGGTGAAAATCCATTTAAATTAACCATCGGGCGACAAAGCCTGCTGAATGCTTTGCGCCGGGTTTCTATTTTTGGAAGCAAGTCAACCCATCAGGTGCGATTTAAAATTACGGGTAAAGAGCTGGTGCTTTCAGCCGAGGATATCGACTATTCCAGCGAAGGTAAAGAGCGTCTAACCTGTAGTTACGAGGGTCAAGATATTGAAATCGGTTTCAATTCCAAGTTCATGCAGGAGATGTTAAGCACCCTCTCCTGTGAAAATATTACTTTGGAAATGTCAGCGCCAAATCGTGCAGGCATCATCAAACCCGAAAGTAATGAAGACGAAAATGAAGATATTTTGATGCTGATTATGCCGGTGATGCTCACCTCGTAAAATAAAACTTTATTGTGCAGCCAATGCTTTGGGCTGTTACATTGAAAAGGCTTTTGTAGTTGTTTGAATACTGCTAAAGCCTTTTTTTTGTTTTCCGCAATGGGACACCAACAATAGATTTTTTTATGCTCATTTCTGTTGTCGAAAAGAAACCCCGCCCGCATGCTTGCCGTGAG
>JANTGU010000239.1 GCA_024762735.1 Bacteroidales bacterium
ACGATTTTCAAAATGACTATCAGGATATTTCGGTTACAGCTTATAACACAGGTGATCTGTACGGCATAATGCATAATCAAGGCGCAGATGCTAATATAGTTACTGCCCCTGCCGGCAACACCTTCAGTCACATTGGTAGTGCCAACAATTTGTACAGCGATTTTTCTAACAGCTGTGCTAATATTAACTATTGGCATCATTATCCAAATCTTGCAGGAGCTCCTTATGTTGTGCCAACATTCCATAGCCCGGTACCGGAAGTATTGCCGAAAATGAATAATAATGCACCTCCTTACAGTAAAAGTACGGCTTGTCCTTCAAGTTTAGGTGAAAAATCATATACCGAAACAAGGACAGCTATTGCGGAAAATGAGAGCACAAAAACCGTTTATTCCGATTCGCTAAACGATTTAACCGATGACGGTAATACTACCGCCACGAATCTTGATATACTTACCAGCATGCCGCCTGAAACCATGCAGTTAAGAGACGAGTTGCTTAATGCCTCACCCTATTTAAGTGATACCGTAATGGTAAATGCCGCCGAAAAAGAAGAGGTGTTGCCCAACAGCATTGTTACCGGGATTCTGGCCAAGAATCCACAATCGGCCAAAGCCGATAACGTGCTGAACAAGCTCAACGAACGCACCACCCCGCCCAGCGACAACCAAATGGCACAAATTCATGCCAACGACACGGTAGTAGGGCATAAAGCGTGCCTCGAGAGCAAACGCGATTTTTACGCGGGTAAAAAAGCCGATGAGGTTTACCGGTTAATTAGAATGTACAGCACCGATACCACCATTGGCAATATATACGACAGCATCGAAACGGCATTAACCAATATAAACACGCCTGATGCATACTATCAGCAGGCATTTTGCCGGTTCAACAAAGGCGACAGCTCGGGTGTTATGGCTGTTTTAAACAACGTTACCTCCAATTTCGATTTAAGCGATGCCCAAAACAACTATCACAACTACTTTGAAAACTATTTTAACATATTACTTTCGTTGCAATCACAGCAAAAATCGTTTGCCGAAATCGACAGCGCGCAAAAAGCAGTACTTGATAATGTAATGAACAACAATGGGCAATTGCTGCATGCTTACGCTCGCAACCTGCTTATTTATACCAATGGGCTTTTGTATCACGAACCCTACATCGAGGTTGATACCAACACCCTTAAAACCGCCACGGCCCACAACAACATAGTTTATACCTATTGGCCGCAAAATGCTACTTTTAAACTTTACCCCAATCCGGCACGCGAGTATATTTCGTTAGAGTACAACATGGATATCGGTACAGCCGGTGCCGTTATTGAAATAGTGGATATACAGGGCAAACACATCGAAACTTTCAGGTTGCACGGCACGCGTGGCGTAAAAGTTGTCGACCTGCGCGCCTGGATTACCGGAACCTATATCATCAGATTAACAGTAAACGGAAAACCCATTCAAAGTGATAAATTTGTTAAATATTAAAACCGGTTTAAAACATAAAAGAGCAAGGAATTGCCTTGCTCTTTTAGCTTTAATATTCATCCAGTCAATACCTTCTGAACTTTTATCGCAATCGGAATTTAATTATTTTGAAAAGAGAATAGATCATCATAATAACTATGATTATTCAAGAAATATTATAGAATACGATAGTACTTACATTATAGCAGGTTTTACTGAAGATTCGGTATATTTATATAATATTCATTTATCATTCACTAAAATATCCAAGGATGGTAATGAGTTAGATTTTAAGGAGTACGGTTTTGATACTATAAATATGTTTCTTGGAAACCCCGGATCATTAATAAAATTTTCAGATACTACTTTTCTTTCGGTTGGTACAAAACGTATTTATACATCGGATTGGGTACACGATGAAGGAATGATAACATGCATCAATAATAATTTGGATACTTTATGGATAAAGTATTTTGGTGAACAATTATCTCCTTATGATACATCATTCATGCTTTATCAAATTAAACATAATAATTCTTCATTAATACAAACGGGTCTCCGTATGCCTAATGGCGTTGCGAGTAAAATCTGGCTTTTAAAAACCGACAGCCTCGGCAATAAATTGTGGGAAAAGTTTTATGGTGAGGGAAACGAGTATTTCCAGGGCCACAGCGTGGTGCAAACTGCTGATGGTGGTTATGTGATAGGAGCAGTAAAGTTTATCATACAAGCCAGCGGTGGTTCGGTCGATCCCCTGATACTAAAAACCGACAGCCTCGGTAATGAGGAGTGGCGCTTAAACCCCGGTAACCCCAATGTTGATGACAACAAGGTAATGGTAGCTTTAGCACAAGACGGCAACATCATAGCCGGTACCAATTACGGTACAGAGCAATCAGGAGATCATTATTGGGCAAGAGTGAAGATTATGAAAATATCTCCTTACGGGATGGTATTATGGAACAAAAATTACCTTCAACCGCAATACGATAATTATTTACTGAATACTATTGTTTTGAATAATGGTAATATTGTTATAAATGGGTCAAGAAATACTTATGCTTTGGGTAATGAATATCCGGAAAAAAAGGGCTGGATATTATGCACCGATAGCCTGGGAAATCAACTATGGTACAAAGAATACGCCTTGCTAACCGGCCACAACAGCTATAACGATTTATACGATGTACGCGAAACCTTTGATGGCGGGCTGATAGGGGTAGGAAAAGTTTCCCCTGTGGTACCCGATACCGGTACCTCGGACATCTGGGTAATGAAAATGGACAGTATGGGTTGTTTGTGGGCCGGGTGCGACACCACGGTTGGTATCAACAGCACCACATCGGGTTATACGAGTTTCGTACTTTATCCTGTTCCCGCCACAAACCGGCTCACCGTTAAACTGCCGGAAGAAGCTGAAAAGGGCACACTGTTCACGGTATATAACATACTGGGCACCAAGGTAAAATCCGTAACCATTCCGCAACAGGCCCAAACGGCAACCCTTAACGTTGGCAGTTTACCACAAGGTGTATATTTAGGGGTACTTACAGTAAAAGATAATGTAACGGGTAAAAGGAAGTTTATAATACAAAAATAATGAAAACCGAAACCATGCAATTGCGCGACCAACTGCTCAATGCATCGCCCTACCTGAGTGACACGGTAATGGTAAATGCCGCCGAAAAAGAGGCGGTGTTGCCCAACAGCATTGTTACCGAGATTTTGGCCGAAAACCCACAATCGGCCAAGGCTGAAAACGTGCTGAACAAGCTCAACGAGCGCACCACCCCTCCCAACGAAAATGAAATGGCTCAAATCCATGCCAACGACACGGTACTCGGGCATAAGGAGAGCCTTGAAAGCAAAGTGGCCTTTTATCGTTCTGAAAAAGTACGAAACACGTCCGATTTGGTAAGACTGTATCAAAAAGACACAACGGTAACCAACAAGCTTGACAGCATCGAAAGTGCCCTTGCCAACGTTAACACGCCCGGTTCATACTATTTACAGGCATTTTGCAGGTATGGTAAACACGACAGTTCAGGTATTATCACTATTTTAAACAACGTAACGTCAGACTTCAATCTTACAAGCAGCGAGCAAAACCTACATACTTATTTTAATACCTATTTTGATATATTGCTTGATTTGCAAAGCCAAAACAAAAGTTTCGCGGAAATTGATACAACACAGCGCACAGCTTTAAACAACATGGCTGCCAATGCAAACGGATATGTCCAGACACTGGCACGCAACCTGTTGCTGTATAATAAAACAACAGTTTACCACGAGCCCTATATTTTACCTGACACTACACAAACAAAATCAGCTTCTGTTAAATCCGGTAACAGCAACTTTAACCTTTGGCAAAGCAACAACTATTTTACACTCTATCCAAATCCTGCAAATCAATACATAACCCTGGAATACACGGTAGATTATAATATAAGTAAACCTGTCATCGAAATAGTTACCCTTTCGGGTACTCGTATAAATTCTTTCAGGTTAACAAAGCATAATGGTGTAAAAATTATTGATTTGCGCGATTATCGTAGTGGCATCTATCTGGTGCGCCTCTCAAATAATGGCCGAACACTACAAACGGAACGATTTGTAAAGTATTAACGTTATGGTAACTAAAGTACATTTAATGCTATTCGTATTACTTCTCCCTTTGCTGTCTTTCGGGCAGCAAAGGTGGGAAGTAGTTATAGGTAATCCGGTTAATAATGATGTACCAAAAAGTATTAGCAATACAATTGATGGGGGTAATCTTATTAATAATGTAGATGATGGTTATCATATTTCATTGTATAAAACTGATGTGAATGGAAGTGTGTTATGGAAAAAAACATACGAATCACAGGAATTTAATATAGGCGCTAATTCAATATTTGTAAGC
>JANTGU010000240.1 GCA_024762735.1 Bacteroidales bacterium
AATTATTGAAATCTATTGTTTAATTAAATTTTATCTATCATGAAAAGAATTTCTCTTTTATTAATGCTGTTTTTGGCCGTCCCTTTGATGATGATGGCACAGAAAACTAAAAAACCCAACATCCTGGTTATTTGGGGAGATGACATTGGTCAATCGAATATCAGTGCTTATACCTTCGGGCTGATGGGGTATCGCACACCCAACATTGACCGCATTGCCGATGAAGGTATGATGTTTACCGATTACTATTCAGAACAAAGCTGTACTGCCGGGCGATCAACCTTCATTTTGGGGCAGAGTGTGCTTCGAACAGGTTTAAGCAAAGTGGGAATGCCCGGAGCTAAAGAAGGAATTAGTGAAAAGGACCCCACTATTGCCGAACTGTTAAAAGAGCAGGGATATAGAACAGGGCAGTTTGGCAAAAACCACCTCGGCGATCGCGACGAGCATTTGCCTACCAATCATGGCTTTGATGAGTTTTTTGGAAACCTGTATCACCTAAATGCGGAAGAAGAACCGGAATTGCCCGATTACCCGAAAGATCCGGAATTCAGAAAAAAGTTTGGTCCCAGAGGTGTGATACATTCATTTGCCGATGGTAAAATTGAAGATACAGGCCCGTTAACAAAGAAAAGGATGGAGACTATTGACCAGGAAACCATTGAAGCAGCTAAAAGATTCATCAGAGATGCGGTAAAATCAGGTGAACCTTTCTTTGTATGGTGGAATGGTACCCGTATGCATTTCCGTACGCATGTTAGCAAAGAAATGATGGCAAAACATCCGGGTCTTAATGAATATCAAGTTGGCATGGTTGAACACGACATGCAAGTGGGTCAGTTACTAGACCTGTTGGATGAATTGGAAATCGCTGACAATACCATTGTAGAATATGGTACAGATAATGGGCCTCATAAAAATACATGGCCGGATGCAGGTTCTAACCCATTCCGTGGAGAAAAAAATTCAAACTGGGAAGGAGGCTGGAGAACTCCTGCAATGGTACGTTGGCCGGGACACATTAAAGCAGGATCTGTTTCTAACGAAATAGTGTCGGGCCTTGATTGGATGCCTACCTTCATGGCAGCAGTAGGTGAGCCGAATATTAAAGAAAAATTATTGAAAGGTTATTCCGCAAATGGTAAAACTTTTAAAGTTCATTTAGATGGATATAATATTTTACCTATGCTTACAGGTGAGACTGAAAAAAGTCCACGTCATGAAATTTTCTATTTTTCGGATGATGGTGATTTAACTGCTTTGAGATACAACGATTGGAAACTTATTTTTATGGAGCAGCGTGCTACCGGAACAATGGAAGTCTGGATGAACCCTTTTACTCCATTAAGAGCGCCTCTTATATTTAATTTAAGAAGAGATCCTTATGAATTTGCACAAATAACCTCAAATACCTATTACGATTGGTGGTTAGATCATGCCTTTTTGTTGGTTCCCGCCCAATCTTACGTGGCTAAATTCCTTGCAACTTTTAAGGATTATCCGCCTCGGATGAAAGCAGCAAGTTTTAGTCTCGATAAAGTATTGGAAGAACTTCAGCAAGGCCAGGGCGATTAATACCGCTTGGTATAAATCCAAAAACTTTCGCTGTGCAGCATCCTTGAGTTTCAGGATGTTGCACAGTGTTTTTATTTTGCAGCCGAAATGCTATAAATTAATTCATCTACTAATTATAATTCATTGGCTTTATGAAAAGATTTTTCATTTTATCGGTTGTTTTAACACTGGCGTTTTTTAGCTCTTGTGTTGACAATCGTCCTCCGGAAACCGTTGGGGCAGTTGACCCCCTTCCATCGTGGAACAGCGGAAAAAACAAAGAAGAGATAGTCAGGTACGTTGAACTGGTAACCGATACCGCCAGTAACGATTTTATCCCCATAACTCATCGCATTGCCGTATTCGACAACGACGGCACCCTGTGGAGTGAGCAACCGCTCTACTTTCAACTCATTTTTGTGGTTGACAGGGTAAAACAGATGTCTAAAGACCATCCCGAATGGAAACAGGAGGAGCCATTTAAAACTATCCTTGAACAAGGATTAAAAGGATTGCTTACCGTTGGAAAACAAGGCATAGGCGAAGCACTTCTTGCCACTCACACAGGCATGAGTGTTAGTGACTTTCAGAACATGGCCAAACAATGGGCCGACACGGCAAAAAACCCCATGAAGCATGTTTTATATACCGGTTTGGTCTATCAACCCATGCTGGAACTTATGGATTACCTGCGGCAAAACAAATTTAAAATATACATCGTTTCAGGCGGTTCTGTGGAATTTATGCGACCCATTATCTCAAACCTGTATGGCATTCCTTCAGAACAGATTATCGGTACTACCTTCAAAACCGAATATGAATACAACAACGGGCACCCTGTCATCATGCGGATTCCGGAAATAGAATTTAACAACGACAAGGAAGGGAAACCGGTTAACATTCAAAAAATAATCGGTAAGAAACCTATTTTTGCAGCCGGCAATTCCGATGGCGACCTGGCCATGCTACAGTGGACAGCTTCTAACCGCTATAAAAGTTTAAAACTCTATGTACACCACACTGATTCGGTTCGCGAATGGGCATATGACCGCAATTCCCACATTGGAAAACTGGACAAAGGACTTGATCAGGCCTTGGCAGACGGCTGGCACGTGGTGGATATGAAAAACGACTGGAAAAATATTTTTCCTTTTGAGAAAAAGAAAAATTAAACAAGATGACAACACTCCAATCTATTCTTGAGTTGAAAAGCAGGATTTCCCAATCAATAATCGGGCAGGAGAAACTTATCGACCGGCTGATACTGGTGCTTTTATCCAACGGCAATCTTTTACTGGAAGGGTTGCCGGGCCTGGCCAAAACGCGCGCAATAAAATCGCTGGCCAAAGAGCTTAACTGTGGCTTGAGCCGTATCCAGTTTACGCCCGACTTGCTGCCTTCGGATATTACCGGGACGGAGATTTACCAACCCGAATCGGAAGAAAAATTTATTTTTCAAAAAGGACCAATCTTTAGCAACTTAATTCTTGCTGACGAAATAAATCGTTCGCCTGCAAAAGTGCAGTCTGCTTTACTTGAGGCTATGGAAGAGCGACAAGTCTCTGTGGCAGGCAAAACCTATAAAATGGATCCCCTGTTTATGGTAATGGCTACGCAGAACCCGGTGGAGCAGGAAGGCACCTATCCCCTGCCCGAAGCGCAAATGGACCGCTTCCTGATGCACGTGATGATTGATTATCCCGATGATGAGTCCGAACTGAAGATAATGCAGCTTAACCGGGCGGAACAGATAAAAGGCGCAAAAAAAGAGGAAGGCAAAAAACTCTCGCCGCAGGTGATCTTCGATGCCCGTGAGGAAATCTCAAAAGTGAAAATCTCCGAAAGCATAGAGAAATACATTGTGGACATCATCTCCGCCACCCGTTATCCCGAAAAGTATAGCAAGGAACTGGCCGGATGGATTGATTTCGGTTCCAGTCCCCGCGGCACGATCTCCATCGACCGCGCTTGCCGCACACACGCCTGGATGGAAGGCAAAGATTTTGTTACACCCGATGACATCCGGTCGGTTGTGCACAATTGCCTCCGGCATCGGTTGATCATGAGCTACGAAGCCGATGCGGAGGGCATTTCCGCCGACCAGGTAATTGATGAAATTTTGAAACAGGTAGCTGTGGTAGGTTAAAACTTAACCATTAAGAAATGAAGAACATGAAGAACCCTTAATGCCCCTTAATGCCTCTTAATTCCTTAATGGTTAAATTAAAAACCATGAAACATGAAAAAACCCCTTAATGCCCCTTAATTTCTTAATGGTTAATGAATCATGAAAATCACAAAAAAATACATTACCGATTTATCTTACAAAATAACCGGACATGCGATAGAGGTACACAAATACCTTGGCCCGGGGTTATTGGAAAGTGTTTACGAAAAGTGCCTCAAGCATGAACTTATCCAAAATGGTTACAAGGTAGTCCAGCAACTCGCTGTCCCAGTTGAATACAAAGGGTTGGAACTGGATACGGAACTTCGTCTCGACCTGTTGGTTAATGATTTGGTCATTGTGGAGCTTAAAGCGGTTGAAAATATACTGCCTGTCCACGAAGCTCAATTACTTACCTATATGAAACTTTTAAAAAAGCCCCAGGGACTTTTGATCAATTTTTTTACCGACAACATCTCAAAATCGATGATACCATTGGTTAATGAATATTTTAGCGCATTGGATGATGAATAAGATTAAAACATGAAGGAATAAAACCATGAAGTTATGAAGAAACATGAAGAAAAACCTTAATGACCCTTAATTCCTTAATGGTTGAAATTAGATGAGTAATACAAAAA
>JANTGU010000241.1 GCA_024762735.1 Bacteroidales bacterium
CCGAAGGCTATGAACTGCAAGTAGTGGGTGCCGGCGACATGCTCCCGCAGGTTACCGATGAAGACATCAAAAACGCTACCCGGGAGGACGAAGATATGGATGAGCTGTTGGACCAAATAGAAACCATGTCGTTCTCGGAGTACAAGGCCAAAGTGCTGGAAGAAGACCCCAATACTCCTGAAGATGAGATACAACAAAGTTATCTTTATCTAAGACAAAAGGCCAAGAGGCGGCATAAAAAATAGCCTTTGAGATATGGGGATGTTTTGGAGGTGCAAATGAAGAGTCTTCCCTGAATCAGGTTTCTGAGCTTGGCCCCTGAGCCTGTCGAAGGGTGCCGAATATGCTCTTGCCCTAAAGCAAAATAAAAGCCATCCGATGACTTCAAGTCATCGGATGGCTTTTGTTTTCCCTCCTCTCACTCGGTTTGCAACCGTGTTTACAACACTTAGCCAATATACTAATATCGGAAGAATACATTTTGCCCAAGCCAGCCCCATCGTCCTCCCGAAGGAGGCACGACAGAGGAATCTCTCACTGCAAAAAAACGCCTATTGATAATAAAAATATTTTGAGCCGGTAAACAGGGTTTTTACTACCTGGCCGTATATCGATTGGTGATGGGCTGCTATTTCGGGCCACAGAAGTGGCGATTTATTTTGTTTTATGTTTTCAATCAGTTGGGCTCGATACTCCTCATCCTCAAGGATTTTAACAAGAGCTTCCTTGTACTCTTCATCGGTTTCGGCGATAACGCCCCCTTTTACCACCTCGTTCCAATGGGCAAAACTTTTTAACGGCGACATGACGACGGGAACGTTGAACGCGGCACTCTGAGCCAGGATACCGCTTTGGGCACCAATCTCGTAAGGTAGTGCCAGCACGTCTGCCGCGCTCATGATGGTGTCGAAGGTATGTTGCGGAAACTGTCCCGAAAGCACCATGATGTTGTCGATGGCCGGGGAGCTTTTAATCAGATCGAAAAAGTACTTACGGTATTCACCAAATTCCAAACCGCGCATTTTACCACTTATCAGCAGCACTGCATCTTTCATGCGATTTACCACTTCGGGAAATATTTTCACGATGCGATGAAACCCCTTGGAAGGCCGAAAGTAGCCGGAGAGCAAAATGACTTTTTTTCCTTCCAGACCCAGTAGTTTTTTGGCATTGTCAACCTTGGAAGCCTGTCGTACACCATGGGGAATGACAAAATATTTATCGCGGTTGACCGGGAAATATTTTTCCAGGGTGGTTTTTTGATACGGTTCATGCACAATCACGGCATCGCTGGTGGTGGTAATGCCATCTAAAATAATCCGTTGGGTACGGTCAAGGTCTTCGTACAGCGTGTGAAGGGTAGTCACCGTGGGTAGCTGGGCTATCTTGCATCGATACAGAAAATCGAGTAGCTGTACCCCGCTGTCAGCCCCATACAAATTATAATCGTGTTGTATGTTGATGACGTCAGGGGTAAGCTTGGAGGTGATGTGAAACAGTTTGGTGGCAATATCATTGTCGAGGGGCGAATAAACGGGAAAAACATTATCGCCTTTGGCACCATTTTGACTAACGATAATTACTTCGTCATTAATGCTTTGAATAGATTCTGCCAGGTACCTGGTATAAGAAGCAATCCCACATTCGATGGGAGGATAGGTTGAAACATAACAAACTCGCATAACTCCAATTATTGGTTGCTACAAATGTGAGGAAAATTTTTGCTAATTCCAATACCGTACAAAAATATTTTGGGTAAACCCGATTTGTGGCTAATTCCTATTTGCCTGCGGCAGGCAGGGTTTGTCTGGATGACTCCTTTGGAGATGTGATGACAAAGAAAATCATTTTTTTGATTTTAGGTTGTCCCGTTAGGGACAAGATATTTGTAGAAAAAGACAAATTAGTGTCATCCCGAAGGAGGCACGACTGAGGCCCGCCTGAATGACGCAGTCGGGCAGGGATCTCCCAGGCACCATCCTGCCCCCAAAGCAAAAGTTTAGTCATCCGATGACTCAAAGTCATCGGATGACTCCTCCTACGTCGTCGGAACGCGGTTCTTGCTTAAATGACACCTCTCGCACGGTTTGTAACCGGGTGTATGGTTTACCCCTGTTTTATTTTTTATTTCGTCCCTGACGGGACTGTTAGTATGCGAGGACTTTATTCTAGAAATATATTGTTCCTACGGGACTCTTCATAGTTTAAATAAACAGGATAAATATTGCCCTCCACCATTTTTAACATAAGAAACTAAGCTACATAAATAAATATTATTGTATTCTTTTTATCAGAAAGACACTGAATACTACGACAAATGTTCCAAAGCAAAATGATAGGCACCCAGGGCTACCGCTTCGGAAGTGCCCAACGAACTGATGGCGATGGCTACTTTTTTATGATGATCCCATTCAATCATCTCATCCGAAAAGGGAACCGCGATCTTTTTTGGTTCGCTGCGTAAAAATTGCTCACGTTGATGAGGGTTGTGCCAGTTGAAAACACTAATCTCCAGTCGGGGCGTGGTTTTGCCGGCACTGTCAGTAAAGTGGCCGTTCAGCAATTCAACGGTTTTGGGAAGGAACACGGGGTAAGCCCCTGACAGCCCTCCCCCTATCACCACGTTGCTATCGGTTAAGGTAATGGCATTAGCCACGGCATCGGCAAGCACTGTTGAGAAGGTGTCCCAGGCATCAAGAGCTGCTTGTTGGTGTCCGGCTTTTTCGCCGCGTGCAATTTTGTACAGGTCGAATGGCTCCGGCGAGTCGGCAGCATCCATCGAAGCCATTTCAGCGTAAAGCTTCCTGATTCCTCTTATGCTTAATACCTCTTCCACGCTTTGGTTCCGGTTTAAAATATTGCTCATCCGGTTAATCTCGGCAGCTGCCGAGTTGTCGCCCGGCAACAGTTGGTTGTTGATGACCATACCACCTCCAAATCCGGTTCCCAGCGTTACCCCCAACAGGTTTTTGTACTGTTTTTTTGATTGGCGGTTAATCTCGGGCAGTATCCCCCCTAAAGCTTCGCCGAGGGCAAACAGGTCACCATCGTTGTTGATAAAGACGGGAATGTGAAAGTGGCTTTCGAGCATTCTTTTAAGCGGCACACCTCCCCTGAAGAATGGCAGGTTTTCCAGGTCACCAATAATGCCGTGCTCGTAATCAGCAGGTCCCGGAAAACAAAAGCTAATGGCCCTGGCTCTGGAGCCGCTTTGTTTGTTTACCGTCTTAAAGCCCGCAATAAGTTTCTGTAAAAAAACCTCCAGGGTTTCCGACGGCGCAGGCAGCACGACCGGTGTGCCGGTTACCTTGCCATCTTGCACCGCGTTAAAAACCAGGTTGGTTCCTCCCGCATCCAGTACCAGTATGGTTGTGTTGCTGTTCACTTTGCTGAAATATTAAGTTGAAATAATCTACAATATTAAAACATCTTTTTATTACCTCATGCTATAATAATGTATTTTTGCCATTAGTAACAGCAATACTTTAACCTTATGAATGTAACCGAGCGCTTTAACAGAAACCAAAAACAACTGGCTGTACTGGTTGATCCCGATAAACTTGATAACGACCAGCTGGAATCGCTTACAACTACCGCTCAAAAAGCCGGGGTCGATTTCTTTTTTGTGGGAGGTAGTTTACTCACCTCGGGGAGTCTGAACACCTGCGTAAAAATCTTAAAAGCCAACAGCAACATCCCCGTGGTGCTATTTCCGGGCAACACCTATCAGGTGAGTAATTATGCTGATGCCATCCTGTTTCTTTCGCTGATTTCAGGAAGAAATCCTGATATGCTTATCGGGATGCATGTTATTTCGGCCCCTTATATTAAAATGAGTGGCCTTGAAGTGGTGCCTACCGGTTACATGTTAATTGACAGTGGCAAACCCACGGCCGTTACCTATATGAGTAATTCGTTTCCTATTCCGGCAGATAAAAAAGATATTGCAGCCTGCACGGCGATGGCCGGCGAGATGCTGGGCATGAAATTAATTTTTATGGATGCCGGCAGCGGTGCTCAGCGTACGGTGCCTGAGGAGATGATTGAGTTTGTAAAACAGTCGTTGGAGGTGCCGGTGATTGTGGGCGGAGGCATTAAAACCGAAGAAAAACTGGAAAGCGTGTTGCTTGCCGGTGCCGATGTGGCGGTTATTGGTAACAAGTTTGAATCTGATCCCGGCATGATTACAAGTTTTGCCGAAAAGGTGAAAGAGATTAACGATAGGCGTTAATTGGGGTTGGTTCTTACATAAATCTTTTTGTTTTTCGTCCTGCTACAAACACTTTCTCACAGTTTGTACCCATGATACACATTTACCGCGAGCCTTGAATTTTTGGTATTGCAATAGCGGTTGTTCCAAA
>JANTGU010000242.1 GCA_024762735.1 Bacteroidales bacterium
TACATCATCGTGGCTCCTAACCGAAGAGGCTTACCTGGATTTGGCACCAAATGGAACGAACAGATTAGTGGCGATTACGGTGGTCAAAACATGAAGGACTATTTTTCGGCCATCGACTCGCTTAAAAAAGAACCATTCATCGATGAAAACAGACTTGGTGCCGTGGGAGCCTCTTATGGCGGCTTTTCTATTTACTGGCTGGCTGGCCATCACGATGGAAGATTCAAAGCTTTTATTGCTCACGATGGCATTTTCAACCTGGAACAGCAATATGTTGAAACCGATGAACTTTGGTTTGCCAACTGGGATTTGGGCGGTCCGTTTTGGGAAAAAAATAATAAAATTGCACAACGCAGTTATGCGAATTCACCCCATAAATTCGTTGATAAGTGGGACACCCCCATCATGGTTATTCATAGCGCCAAAGATTTTCGAATTTTAGATTCGCAAGGCTTTGCCGCTTTCGATGCTGCCAAAATAAAAGGGGTTCCCGCCAAGATGCTTTGGTTTCCAAACGAAAACCACTGGATTTTACATCCTCAAAACGGTATACTTTGGCAACGAGAATTTTTTAACTGGCTTGATAAATGGCTTAAATAGAAATAGGTTATGAAGGTTAAAACCTCCTTGGCATTCATTATTTTTTTCACATCGTTGGTCAGCACCCTGTTGGCAAACAGTGCCGACACCCTTCCAGCGAAAAATGACACCGTAAAAGCCCTCACTTTTACTAGTCTTTTTTACACTGGCTTAAACCAAATAGGCTTCGTAAACTGGGCAGCAGGAGGTGAAAACTCACTCTCAGGCAAAATGGGGGCAGACTACTCGATTAGTTATAAAAAGAACAAATTCCGGTTTCATCACCAGGCAAGACTCGCTTACGGGCTGGTTGGATACATGGATAAACGCGTGGAAAAAACCGATGATAAAATTGATTTGTTGATGGCAATCGGACGGACGATGGGTGCCAAATGGACGCTAACAGGACTCACTACCTTTAAAAGTCAATTTGCACCCGGTTATAAATATCCGGATGATTCAACACTTATTTCCAATTTCATGGCACCCGGTTACCTGACCCTTTCGCTGGGGATTAACTACAATCCCACCAACGACTTCCAGCTTTTTTTAAGTCCTGTTTCAGGAAAATTTATTTTTGTTGAAAATCAGGAACTGGCCAACAAGGGTGCTTTTGGGGTTACCAAAGCGGTAACGGACTCTGTCGGCAACATCGTGGTGCCTGGGAAAAATGTCAAGGGAGAAATGGGGCTCAATTTGGTGACCTCATGGAAGTACAGCCTGATGAAAAACATCAACCTCAACACCACCCTAAACCTTCACAACAACTACATAGACCCCAACAAGTATAACCGGTGGAATATTGATGTGGATTGGGACAACAGAATGATCTTTACAATTAACAAACTTTTTTCGACTGTTTTTTATTTTCACTTAAAATATGATGATGAATCAAAAACCATTAAATACAAAGTAAATGATCAGGGAGAGAAGGTAGTTGAGTCGGAAAAAGCCATGATTCAAATAAAAGAATCGCTGGGATTGAGTATTACATTAAAAATTTAGTATCTTTATTCGTTCGTTTTAATAAACGAGCTTTCATTTTAAAAAATATTAGCAAACGACAAATTAACTTAAAATTATGAAAATAACCATTGTAGGAACCGGCTATGTGGGCCTTGTAACAGGCGCATGCTTTTCGGAAGTAGGTATCGACGTTACCTGTGTTGATATTGACCAAAAAAAAATAGATAACCTCAATAAGGGAATTCTTCCCATCTGGGAACCCGGGCTGGAAGACCTGGTAAAAAGAAATACTGAAAACGGCAGACTTCACTTTAGCACCAAGCTGTCAGAATCGCTCGACGGTGTTAACATTGTTTTTGGCGCTGTGGGTACCCCTCCCGATGAAGATGGCAGTGCCGATTTACAATACGTGTTGGAAGTTGCCCGTGAAGTTGGGAGGCATGCCACCGATTACGTGTTGATGGTAACCAAAAGCACTGTCCCTGTGGGCACTGCCGAAAAAGTAAGAACAGCACTGCAAGAAGAACTTGACAAACGCGGATCTGATATTCCTTTCGATGTAGCTTCCAACCCGGAGTTTCTTAAAGAAGGCGCTGCCGTAAACGACTTTTTAAAACCCGACCGCATTGTTGTTGGCACCGATTCCGACAGGGCCAAAAAACTCATGGAAAAACTCTACAAGCCTTTTACCATGAATGGCCATCCCGTAATTTTTATGGACATCGTTTCATCGGAAATGACAAAATACGCTGCCAACTCCATGCTGGCTACCAAAATCAGTTTTATGAACGATATTGCCAACCTTTGCGAAATTGTTGGCGCTGACGTGAATGCCGTTAGAAAAGGTATTGGATCCGACCGGAGAATTGGGCCCTATTTTATCTACCCCGGAACCGGTTACGGCGGCTCTTGTTTCCCGAAAGATGTGAAAGCACTGGTCAAAACTGCCGAGCAGCATGGATACGACATGGCCGTATTAAAAGCCGTTGAAGATGTTAATCAACGTCAAAAATCAGTTTTGTACGCTAAAGCCAAAACCTATTTTAAAGGAAACCTGAAAGGAAAAACTTTTGGTATTTGGGGTCTTGCTTTTAAACCCCAAACCGACGATATGCGAGAAGCTCCCTCCCTGGTAATTATTGAAAAACTGTTGGCCGAGGGCGCTAAAGTGAAAGCCTACGACCCGGTAGCCATGGAAGAAACCAAACGGGTTCTTGGCGGCAAAATTGAATATGCCAAAGATAAATATGATGCCATCCTTGATGTTGACGCGCTGTTTGTCGTGACCGAGTGGCCCGAGTTTAAAGTGCTAAATTTCAAGGTTATTAAAAAACTGCTTAACGAGCATGTCATTTTTGATGGCCGGAATGTGTATGACGTTGAAGAGGTGAAAAACAACGGGTTTAAGTATTTCGGTATCGGCGTTGGCGACAAACTTTAAAAAAAATAAATTATGAAACGTATTTTGGTTACCGGTGGCGCCGGCTTTGTCGGCTCCCACCTTTGCGAACGACTTTTAAAAGAAGGTAACGAGGTAATTTCGCTTGACAACTACTTTACCGGAAACAAACGGAATATTGTTCACCTGATGGACAACCACTATTTTGAGGTAGTCCGTCACGATGTTACCCAACCCTTCTTTATCGAGGTTGATGAGATCTATAATCTTGCCTGCCCGGCCTCCCCAGTACATTACCAGTACAACCCCATCAAAACGGTTAAAACATCGGTAATGGGAGCCATTAACATGCTGGGGCTGGCCAAACGCATCCATGCCAAAATACTACAGGCCTCTACCAGCGAAGTATATGGCGACCCTAAAGTGCACCCGCAAACCGAAGACTACTGGGGTCATGTTAACCCCATTGGCATCCGGTCGTGTTACGACGAAGGAAAACGCGTGGCCGAAACTTTGTTCATGAGTTATCACGAACAAAACAATGTTAGAATCAAACTTATCAGGATTTTTAACACTTACGGACCCCGGATGCATCCTAACGATGGAAGGGTTGTTTCCAATTTTATCGTCCAGGCCTTAAAAGGAGAAGACATCACGGTTTACGGAGAGGGCAACCAAACCCGCAGCTTTCAATATGTGGATGACCTGATAAACGGAATGATGGCCATGATGGCCACGGGCGATGATTTTCTGGGACCTGTTAACGTGGGCAACCCGGGTGAATTTACCATACTTGAGTTGGCTCAAAAAGTAATTGACCTCACCGGCAGCAAGTCGAAAATCATTTTCCAACCCTTGCCAAAAGATGACCCCATGCAGCGCAAGCCTGACATCACGTTAGCCAAAGAAAAGCTTAACTGGGAACCCGTGGTGAAACTGGAAGAGGGACTCACCAAAACCATTGCCTATTTTGATAACCTGCTAAAAGAAGGATGAAAAACATATTAATAACGGGAAGCAACGGACAGCTGGGTTCGGAAATAAAAGACCGCGCGGGACAATACCCGCTATTTAACTTCTTTTTTACCGATATCGAGGAGTTGGATTTAACCAACCGCGAGGCTGTTGAGCATTTTTTCAAACTAAACAAAATTGATGCTTGTATTAATTGTGCTGCCTATACGGCTGTTGACAAAGCCGAAGACGAGCGCGAACTCTCCCTGCTGGTCAATGCCGAGGCAGTGAAGATTCTGAGTCAGGTAAGCGATGCCCATGGTACTTTTTTAATACACATCTCCACCGATTACGTTTTTGACGGCAGGAACTATAAACCTTACAATGAAACGGATCCTCCGTCACCGGATTCATACTACGGCCTTACCAAACTGAAGGGCGAAGAGGCTGTTTTCGCTTTTT
>JANTGU010000243.1 GCA_024762735.1 Bacteroidales bacterium
GTTTGTAAATATGGGTACAGTATCATCATCAGTATTTCAGCAAATTATAGCTGTGTTAATCACGATTAATTTTTTGCTAACCCTGTTTGTTTGGGTGGTTCTTGTAAAAAAACGCAACATTTTATGACAAAGCCCTTTTATGAAATATTTATCGATACCGGCGGTACTTTTACCGACCTGGTGGGCCACGACAATCACCAAAAAGTTTATAAATTAAAGATTTTAAGCAAAGGGGGGTTGAGAGGGAAAATCGTATCTCAAATTAACAACCGAACCTTTTTGATAGAAGAAACCTGGCAACTGGAAAAAGATATTTTACAAGGTTTTCGTTTTGTTATGTTGCATGATAAAGAAACAACCTACCGGGTTGAATCTTACGACATACTGAACAAGCATCTTACCCTTTCCAGCACTCTATTTTTGCCTGATGATGGCCGTGATTTTGTTTTTGAAATTAATACCGGAGAAGAGGCCCCCGTTCTGGCGACACGAATAATAACGCAGACGGGGCTGAAGGATGATTTCCCATCCATGCAAATGAAGCTGGGAACTACCAAAGGCACCAACGCGTTACTTGAGTCAAAAGGAGCCAAAAGTGCTCTGTTTATCACAAAAGGCTTTGCTGATTTGCTAAGGATAGGAACCCAGCAACGTCCTCATATCTTTAGCTTACAAATTCCCGAGCCGGTGATTTTACCTGCCAAAATAATCGAGGTCGACGAGCGGGTAGCAGCTGACGGAACCATTCTAAAACCTCTTTCCCCAAGTGATTATGCTAAAGATATCTTAAGGTTAAAAGAGGAAGGCTTTAGTTCGATAGCCGTCGCATTTCTCCATTCGTGGAAGAATCCGAAACATGAAAAATTATTTAAATCATTTCTCTCGGAAAATGGCTTTCGGTACATTTCCATCTCTTCGGAGCTAACTCCTTTGATAAAAATGTTGGATCGCACGCGAACTGCTGTCGTCAATGCCTACCTTGACCCCATTATCAACGATTATTTATCCGGCATCATGGCGGCAACAGGCAACAACCTGTTGGTGATAAACAGTTCGGGTGGCTTGGTTAATGCTAACAGGTTTACTCCCAAAGACAGCCTCCTTAGCGGTCCTGCGGGTGGCGTGGTTGGAGCAGCGGTGGTTGGCAGGCAATGTCACCGGAAAAAACTGATTACTTTCGACATGGGAGGAACGAGCACCGATGTTTCGCGTTATGCCAATGGCTATGACTATCGCTACGAAATTACTTTTGGAAAGGCAATGCTGTTCAGCCCTGCTATTGCCATTGAAACAGTGGCTGCAGGAGGCGGGTCGATATGCTCGTTCGATGGATTTAAAATGAAAGTGGGCCCTGAAAGTGCCGGAGCCAATCCCGGCCCTGCGTGTTATGGTGCCGGAGGCCCTCTCACTATCACAGATGTTAACTTACTTACCGGAAGACTCGATACAGCCTTTTTTTCCATCCCGGTAAGCAAAGAAGCGGCACAAAGCCGGCTGGAAGAACTCATCCTGGAAATGGAAAAACAGACCGGAAAGAAGCCCGACAAAGAAACCGTGTTAGCCGGGTTTCTCGCCATTGCCAACGAGCTGATGGCCGGAGCCATTCGCAAAATATCAGTGGCCAATGGGTTTGATCCTGCCGAATACGCGCTGCTGGCTTTTGGCGGTGCCGGCGGAATGCATGCCTGCGCCATTGCAGACGATTTAAGAATATCACAAATTATCGTACCTGCTGATGCCGGCATTTTAAGTGCCGTGGGCATCGGCGAAGCAAAAGAAGAAAAGATAGCCGAGAAGCAGATACTACAAGGATTTGATGCCTTTGAATCCACTATTGACAAGCAATTCAGCCAGTTGGCCAACGAACTCCTTTCATCGGTAAAAAGAAGGACTTTTACAGTTTCACAGAAAAAGCTGTTTTTACGTTTTCGGGGGCAGGATGCCACGTTGCCGGTTGACTGGAAAGGCAGTACCCTTGAGGCCTCAAACACCTTTCGCCAGGCGTACGAAAAACTTTTTGGGCATTGGATTGACAACCGTCCGGTGGAAGTAGAATCGATACGGGTGGTCATTCAGCAAAGAAATGATTCTGTACAAAATTTTACACTGCTGCAACCCTCAGAAGGCGAGCCCAAACCACACCATTTTATTGACGGGTTTTCAAACGGGCAGCCGGCGCGAATACCGGTCTTTTTAAAAGACACATTAGTGCCTGGTTACTCCTTTACCGGAAATGCATTGATAACCGATGACAAGAGCACTACTTTTGTTGATCAGCATTGGAAGGCAATCGTAGATGACTACGGGAATCTAATACTGGAAAAAGTCGGGAGCAAAAAAAAGGAGGATACTAAAACCCATGAAACAAAACTTGAGCTTTTTACCAACAGGTTTAAACTGTTGGCAGAAAATATGGGAGGTGTTTTACAGCGGACAGCCCTTTCGGTTAACATTAAAGAGCGGTTCGATTTTTCGTGTGCCTTGCTCGATGCTGATGGTTATTTGGTAGCCAATGCGCCGCATATCCCTGTTCACCTGGGTGGGCTGGGCATTTGCGTTCGGGAAGTGCTTGCTCATTTCACCCTTTCCGAAGGCGACACCATCATTACCAATCATCCTAAGTACGGCGGTTCTCACCTCCCGGATGTTACGTTGATAACACCGGTATTCAACAGCACGGGGCAAAGAATTGCCTTCCTGGTAAACCGGGCACATCATGCCGAAATTGGGGGTATTTCGCCGGGTTCCATGCCCCCTGCTGCTACCAGGTTGTCACAGGAAGGCGTGGTTATTAGCCCGACATGGTTAGTAAAACAGGGTGTTGCACAATGGAAAAATATAGAAAACATCCTATCCTCGGGGAAATATCCCAGCCGGGCTGTGGCCGAAAATCTGGCCGACCTAAAAGCAGCACTGGCAGCAAACCTAAGTGGTAAAGAAGCCTTTTTAACATTGATTGACGATTTTGGTGAAGAGGAGGTGCTGCACTATATGAAAGCGTTGCGCGAAATGGCTTCAAAAAAAATGCGCGATGTCCTGTTAAAGTTTCCTGACGGCGTATATACTGCCGAAGAGTTTCTTGATGACGGTAGTCCGTTAAAAGCCAAAATCACCATTCAAAGCGACACGATTCATTTTGATTTTACAGGAAGTGCTGCCGTTCACCCTTCTAACATGAATGCCACCCTTGCCATTGTAAATTCGGTGGTTATTTACGTGATGCGGCTGTTGCTCAACGAGGAGATCCCTCTGAATGATGGCTTGATGGAACCGGTGAGCATTACTGTCCCTGAAGGATTGCTCAACCCGCCTTTTGATCGTGCGGACAATAGTCCTGCCGTGGTGGGTGGCAACGTCGAAATTAGTCAGCGGCTGACCGATACTTTACTCAAGGCATTTAAAATAGCAGGCTGCAGCCAGGGTACCATGAACAACGTGCTGTTTGGCAATGCTAACTTTGGCTATTACGAAACCATTGCAGGGGGCACCGGTGCCGGTGAAGGGTTTAACGGGGTTTCGGGATTGCATCAGCACATGACCAACACACGGATTACCGACCCCGAAGTGATGGAACATCGCTACCCGGTAAGAATACACAGATTTCAAATACGGAAAAATTCAGGTGGCAAAGGAGCCTTTTGCGGTGGCGAAGGATTAATCCGTGAGTATGAGTTCCTGGAAGTGGTTGAGGTGTCGTTGCTAACGCAGCATCGTGTTGAAGCACCCTATGGTATGAACGGGGCTGAACCTGGAAGCAAAGGCGAGCAATGGCTTGTTCCTCGCGATGGACAAAAACAAAAACTGCCGGGCATTACAAACTTTAAGGCCCAAAAGCATGACAAGCTTATCATAAAAACGCCGGGAGGTGGAGGCTTTGGGAAGTGATGATAAATAAAAAAGGATTGCCGTTTGACAATCCTTTTTGTTGGTGGGAGTTATAGGAGTCGAACCTATGACCCCCTGCTTGTAAGGCAGGTGCTCTGAACCAACTGAGCTAAACTCCCTTTGCTTAAAAAGCGAGTGCAAATATACACTGTTAATTTATTTGTCCAACAAATTTTTTAAAAATTTTGACATTATTTTAAGCTTCCTCCAAAAGAAATTGATTCATAGCAATATAGGCAATAACAACCGATGGTAAAGGGGTTAAAAAAGTACAAAAACCGCAAAGTCATCGTTCTATTAAATAGTTGATGACAAACCTGTCATCCTTACAATATCAGCAATTTTAACCGAAATTCCCGAAACCACGTAGTCTGCCTTGTTGTAATAAACTTCGCGTTCCTGAAGCTTATCATGGATAAACATCCTAAGCTCATCTTCGCTTTTTTTAGCCACGAGCGGACGAC
>JANTGU010000244.1 GCA_024762735.1 Bacteroidales bacterium
TCCCAGGGCTGTGAGTTGGTCATCATATACCAGCGGGTGGCATCAGCACCATACTTGTTAATGGTCATAAAAGGGTCAACAGCATTGCCAAGCCGTTTCGACATTTTGTTGCCGTTTTTGTCTAGTACCAGCCCGTTTGAAACCACTGCTTTATAGGCCACCGAATCGAACACCATGGTGCCGATGGCGTGTAGGGTAAAAAACCACCCCCGGGTCTGGTCAACTCCTTCTGCAATAAAGTCAGCAGGAAAAGAGATGTCCAGTTTTTCTTTGTTCTCAAAAGGATAATGAAGTTGCGCGTAAGGCATGGAACCTGAATCGAACCACACATCGATTAACGAGGGTTCGCGGAACATCTTTTGACCACTATCGGAAACCAGCACGATTTTATCGACATAAGGGCGGTGGAAATCGAAGGTTTTGTAGTTTTCTTCGCTCATGTCGTCGGGATTGAAATCCTCCAACGGGTTTTCTTTCATCATCCCGGCAGCGATGGACTTTTCAATTTCCGCTTTCAGCTCTTTGGCCGAACCAATGGCTTTTTGCTCGGTACGGTCTTCGGTTACCCAAATGGGCAACGGGATACCCCAGAAGCGAGAACGGGAAAGATTCCAGTCAACCAGGTTTTCCAGCCAGTTACCAAAACGGCCTTCACCGGTGGCACGTGGTTTCCAGTTAATGGTTTTGTTCAGCTCGATCATCCGGTCTTTCATGGCGGTGGTTTTTACAAACCAGCTGTCGAGCGGGTAGTAAAGCACTGGCTTGTCGGTACGCCAGCAGTGCGGGTAGCTGTGAACGTGTTTTTCTATTTTAAAGGCTCTGTTGGTGGTTTTTAGCTCTACTGCCAAATCCACATCCAGCGACGGGTCTTTGTCGGTTAGCCCGATATAAGCGTTTTTCACGTACCTGCCGGCATACACGCTGTACAGGTCAGTGTTTACAAATTCTTTTACAAATTGGCTATCAAGCTCATCAATCACGTAAAAACGACCTTTAAGGTCAACCATCGGGCGGGTGTCGCCATTCTTGTCAATCAGCGTTAGCGGGGCAATCCCGTTGGCTTTGGCAACCCGGTCATCATCGGCACCAAAAGTAGGGGCAATGTGCACGATACCGGTTCCGTCTTCGGTGGTAACAAAATCGCCGGGAATAACCTCGAAAGCTTTGCCATCAGGTTTTACCCAGGGAAACAGTTGCTCGTACCGGATGCCTTTGAGTTCAGCTCCCGTGAAAGCTCCAACCACTTTGAAGGGAATATTCTTGTCACCTTTATTATACTCTTCAAATTTGAGCTCGCTATTTTTAGGATTGAAATAGGCATTTAACCTGTCCTTGGCCAGGACCACCCGTTCGGGGATTCCGGTATAAGGGTTAAACGTTTCCACTTCAACATAGTTAATCTTTTCGCCAACGGCCAGGGCGGTGTTGGAAGGCAATGTCCAGGGGGTAGTTGTCCATGCCAGGATATAAACATCGGTGTGGCTACCCGTAAACAGTTTTTCCGATTGTTCACCTCTTACCACCTTAAACTGAGCCACCACGGTGTTGTCTTTAACATCGCGGTAGCAGCCCGGCTGGTTAAGCTCGTGGGTGCTAAGACCGGTTCCCGCAGCAGGTGAATAGGGCTGGATGGTGTATCCCTTGTAAAGCAGCCCTTTATCGTAGAGCTGCTTAAGCAGGTACCAAACGGTTTCAATATACTTGTTGTCGAAGGTGATGTAAGGATGTTCCAAATCTACCCAGTACCCGATGCGGCGGGTAAGGTCATCCCACATATCTTTGTATCTTAATACCTCTCGGCGACAGGCTTTGTTATAATCTTCAACGGATATTTTTTTCCCAATATCATCTTTGGTAATACCCATGGTTTTTTCCACGCTGATTTCTACCGGCAGTCCGTGGGTATCCCATCCGGCTTTACGCTCCACGTATTTTCCTTTTTGGGTTTGGTAACGACAGAAAAGGTCTTTGATGGCTCGTGCCATCACGTGATGGATGCCGGGAGTCCCGTTGGCCGAGGGTGGTCCTTCGTAAAACACAAAGTGCTCGTTGCCTTTACGCTTGTCGAGGCTTTTATGAAACACATCGTTTTCATCCCAAAAAGCTCTTACCTCTTCGGCCAGCGCCGGAAGGTCGAGGGTTTTATATTCGTTATATTTTTTACCCATTGGTAAACAGTTTTATATCGTTAATTTTTGAAGCGCAAAAGTATAAAAAAAAGCCTCATTGAAGAGACTTTGTTATTTTTTACCGTACCTGTTTAATGGAAACTCTCTCTTTATCCCTGTATCCGTCAATATAATGGATGATGGTTAAAACCGGATAGTGAAGCATCATGCGAGGCCCCGAGTAGCGCATTACCTGTTTTATTTGTGCCTTGTTGCTTTTGCTGTAACAGTGAACAGGGCAGTTCCGGCAGGTGGGTTTGTCAGGTAAAAACTTACAACGGTCGATACGGCTATGGGCGTATTGCAGCAGGTTTGTACACGATTCGCAAAGCTCACCCTTGGGCGTGTGATGGTGATGCCGGCAATAGATGCCAATCATAATCCCGATGGTTTTCTTCTCTCTGGTTACCCTATACGACTCTTTCATGAAATGGATGGTTGGGTTGTTCGGTTGCTCAATTGTTCAAATGTTCAATTGTTCGATTGTTTCAATGTTCAATTGCCTGGTAGCTTCTTTATAATATTACTCATACATTTAAACATTCATGGATTTACTCATTTAAGCATTCACGCATTTAAGCATTCACGCATTTACTCATTTTCGCCTTTCCCCTTCTTACCTTGCTTCTTTTACCAAAACCACAAACACCGGAAGGTGATCGCTGTATCCTCCCTGAAACGTGTTGCCCACAAACGTGCGATAGGGATATCCTTTGTAGCGTCCATCCTTGTTTACTAAAAACGGTTTTTTATAAATCACAGCTTTTAATAATTTAAGGTGCGTGTAGTCTTTTCCCAGCAGAGACTGCGAAACCAAAATTTGATCGAACAAGCTCCAGGTGTCGTGCCAGGCCAGGGTGCCATTACCTTTTTTATACATCTCCCACATGGGGTTAAAAAAGTCGTTGGGTTTTAACTTGTCCTGCTTGCCTTTGGCACTCATGTATTTTATCACACTTTCGTTGGTAGGGTTGTCGTTGAGGTCGCCCATGACCAAGATACGCGCCTGAGGGTCTTGTTGCAAGATGGAGTCCGCAATCTTACGGCTTAAACCTGCGGCAGCATCCCGTAACCAACGCGATCGTTTTTCGCCACCATAGCGTGAGGGCCAGTGATTGACAATAATATGCACCGTGTCGCCACTCAATACACCGTCCACCAGCAACTGATCGCGGGTTCTAAAATCTTTAAGCTGGTCAACATACAGCCTATGCGAGGAAGTTTTGTAAGGCTTAAAGTATTTGGGATTATACAGCATGGCCACGTCAATACCGCGTCGGTCGGGTGAGTCGTAATGAATGATTTGATAATGATGGCTTTTTAACGCAGGCTGGGCAACAAGGTCTTTTACCACGCCTTCGTTTTCCACTTCCGAAATACCCAAAACAGCAAGGCCATCAGGATTGATTTCAGTACCAATTTGCGAAATTACCTTGGCCATGTTATGTAGTTTATGATGGTACCGTTCGCCGTTCCACAACTTGGGTCCCTCGGGGGTAAACTCCTCGTCCTTTACACCGGGTGTGTTGATGGTGTCGAACAGGTTTTCCAGGTTGTAAAAGCCCACCAGGGTAGCAACATACTCTTTTTTATGTTCCTGGGCACTTACCGAAAGGTTTACAAACAGCACCAACAACAAAAACGCGGCGGCTGATTTTACAAAAGTTTTCATGATTTTTTATTTTAAGGCCACAAAAGTAGTAATATGATGCGAATTAGCAGATTTTTTTTAGAAGTTGTTAAAATAAGGGCTACTATTTGGCAGCCAACAATAAAATATTACTTTTGCCTTTTCCTGCTCTGAATGAATCAGGGCTTTTTTTGTCTGACGAAAAGGATGCTTAACAATTCTAAATATTAATCAATGCATAGAGTTTTATTAATTTGGTCTCTATTGCTCATCACTTTTTCTGTTGTGGCTCAAACGGAGCCCGACACCACGAGTGCTGACAATACAGGCACATTACCGACTTATACACTGGATGTGATAGAGTCGGAATCGGATGAAATGTCGCAGGATGTTTCGGGTCTCCTGCAGTCGTCGAGAGACATTTTTGTTTCTACTGCCGGCTACACGTTTGGAGCTGCTCGTTACCGCATCCGCGGATACGACAACAACAACCTCACCGTTTTAA
>JANTGU010000245.1 GCA_024762735.1 Bacteroidales bacterium
ATGGGAACAGGAAAAGCAGGGCCAAGGATACTAACTTTTGCCCCGCTATTACGATTGGGGGACTCCCATTTTCCGGCACTCATAACCCATCTTTTAAAAATTAGCGAAGAGGCCGTAAATAATCCTGTTGAAATTGAGTTTGCTTTGGCGCCAAAAGAAAATGGCGGGTATAAATTTGGCTTTTTGCAGGTAAGGCCCATGCATATTTCGGATGAAAAAGTTACAGTGGAAGTAGAAGAACTACATGGCAATGAAGTGCTTTGTTCATCGGAAACTGTTCTTGGAAATGGCAATATTAACACATTAACCGACATCATCTATATTAAGAATACTGAATTTGATTCAGCCACGGCTTACAAAATTGCCTCGGAGATTGAAGCCTTAAACAATCAATATATCAACGAAAAAAAGAACTATTTGCTATTGGGCTTCGGTCGTTGGGGTACTTCAGACGCCTGGGCAGGGATACCCGTTACCTTTGGCCAAATATCAAAAGCAAGTGTTATTATTGAAGCACCCATGCAGGGGATGAACTCGGAACTGAGTCAGGGTTCTCATTTTTTCCATAACCTGAGTGCTTTCAGAATTATCTATTTTTCAATTCCCTATTCAGGACAATATCCTGTTGACTGGGAGTGGCTAAGGAAGATTAAACCTGTCTTTGAAACAGAAAATATAGCACAGGTAAAATTAGAAGCTCCACTATTGGTAAAAGTCGATGGTGAAAGCGGCCGCGGGTTTGTAAAAAAAAGTAACTTTTAAGAGATGGATCAGGAAAAACCAGTAAACAAAATAATTGATGAGCTTAAGGAAAGGGCAAAAGAGTTAAATTGCCTATACAGCGTTCAGGAAATTTTAAATAAAGCTGATAAGCTTAGCAATATAACAATACAACAGATTGTTGATAAAATCCCTCCCGGCTTTCAGTATC
The DNA here is from genome assembly GCA_024762735.1 of Bacteroidales bacterium. Taxonomy (GTDB): domain Bacteria; phylum Bacteroidota; class Bacteroidia; order Bacteroidales; family F082; genus B16-G9. The sequence goes on from JANTGU010000245.1 coordinate 932, forward strand.
CCGAAATAACCTGTGCAAGGATAATCTGTCCTCAGGACACCTACTTTTCAAAAAACTTTGTGGAATCGCCCTGGAAACTTAAGGTTGATATTGTGGTACAGGATGAAGTGGTTGGCGAGATTAGCGTTTTTTATTCTAAAGAGATGCCGATATTTGATGAAGGTCCTTTTTTGAAAGAGGAACGAAAACTGATGGAAAGCATTGCCGAGAGGATTGGTTTCCAGATTCTTCATGAGCAGCTAAGAACGGTATTCGAGAATAACCAACCCAAAACCCAGAAAGCCGAGTGGTGGGTGATTTTAGAAATGCTAGCACAAACCAATCCTGATTTTTTAGTGCGCCTGTCACGAAAAATGGTTAATTACTTGTGCTGGACTAATGTGCGCGATGCAGAAGAGTTGCTGGATAGATTTAGCCCTATATTTAAAAGTGGCGACAAACTGTTAAGCGAAGTAAACACCCCGTACCAACGCAAGGAAAACAAAGACAAGATAAAACTGGCTTACGAAGTATTTAATGTTGCCAGCTTAAACATGTCAGAACAAGAAATTCTGGAGTACATTCAAAAGTGGACAAAGGAGGATAAGTCAGGTTTTTTGTCAGACGTATTGGAAAATTCAGGTTCGTCATTAACAGAGATTACCTTAGCCCTTGAGCGTTACCATCATATCGATACCAACCTGACAGAGCTTTCACCCCTGAGAAAAAAGAGTTTTACCGTGGCGCTTATACGACGGGTGTTGACTGACCAGTACGATTTTATTAATATCGCTAAAAACTACCTTGATCTTAACAACTTCAACGAATTAATCAATAAAATCATCTTTCCGTTAGGAAGCTATGGCAGATTGGGAGGCAAAAGCTCAGGACTTTTTCTGGCAAAAAATATTTTAAAAAAGGAATCAAAACACAATGAGCTTCTTACGAATATAAAAACTCCAAAGACATGGTATATCACCTCTGATGCCTTATTAAACTTTATCAGTTACAACAATCTTGATGAAGTGATGGAGCAGAAATACAAGGAGATTGGTCAGGTACGGCAGGAGTACCCATACGTTATTAATGTGTTTAAAAACTCTATGCATTCGCCCGAAATTGTACGAGGCCTGATGATGGCACTTGAAGATTTAGGCGAAGTGCCGCTGGTCGTCCGAAGCTCAAGCCTGCTGGAAGACAGAGTAGGAGCCGTTTTTGCCGGAAAATATAAAAGTCTTTTTATAGCCAACCAGGGTTCTAAAGAAAAGAGGCTTGCCGAGCTGTCAGATGCCATTGCTGAAGTTTATGCTTCCATTTTTAGCCCTGACCCCATTGAGTACCGGTCGAATAATGACCTGCTTGATTTTCACGAAGAAATGGGTATCCTGATACAGGAAGTAGTAGGAGTAAAAGTTGCCCATTACTTTTTTCCGGCATTTGCAGGAGTGGCTTTTAGCAGAAACGAATTCAGGTGGTCTGCCAGAATAAAGGCTGAAGATGGGTTGGTGAGACTGGTTCCAGGGCTCGGAACCCGGGCCGTTGACAGGCTAAGTAACGATTATCCGGTACTACTTTCACCGGGACAACCCAATTTACGTGTTAATGTTTCAATAGAGGAAATAATACGCTATTCGCCAAAGTATATCGATGTTATTAATTTACAGGAAGAAACCTTTGAAACCATTGAAATTAACACCCTTTTAAAACGCTACGGAAAGGAGTATCCAATGTTTAGCAGGGTGGTTTCCATCATCAAACAAGATTATATTCAACCCGCCAGGCCGCTTGGTACGGATTTCAGAAATGACAACTTTATTGTTAACTTTGAAGGGCTTGTAAAGCGAACCAGCTTTTTAAAACAGATCACCGAAATATTGTCTGTACTCGAAGATAGTTATGGACATCCGGTTGACATAGAATTTGCACACGACGGAAAAGATTTTTATTTGTTGCAATGCCGTTCGCAAAGCTACGACAAACTTAGCCAACCGGCTACCATACCGATGGGTGTCGATCCTGAAAAAATACTATTCTCAGCCAATAAATTTATATCAAACGGTACGGTTTCCGGTATTACCCATCTGGTTTATGTTGATCCGCAAGCGTATGCCAACCTAAAGGAACATCAACAGCTTTTACAAGTAGGTAAGGCAATCGGGGCACTCAATCAACTGCTTCCAAAGCGCCAGTTTATCCTAATGGGACCTGGTAGGTGGGGCAGCCGGGGAGACATTAAGCTGGGTGTTAGCACTACCTATTCCGATATTAATAACACTTCAATGCTGATTGAAATTGCCCGGAAAAAGAATGAATACGTGCCTGATGTTTCGTTTGGAACCCACTTTTTTCAAGACCTTGTTGAAGCCAACATTAAGTATTTGCCACTCTACCCTGATGAAAGAGGAAACCTGTTTAACGAAGATTTTTTAACCACAACCCCCAATATTTTTTCACAATTGTTACCTGATTTTGCACACCTTGAAGAGGTTATTAAAGTTATCGACATTGCATCGGTTTACGAGGAGCACGGCTTAAAAGTTTATATGAACACTGATCAGGAGAAAGCTGTTGCCGTTATCGAAAAGCAGCATAACATTGTCGAACTTGATATAAAACCGGGCAAACCGCAAACGGTTAACAACAAAGATGTACATTGGAAATGGCGCTTGCACAGTATTGAAATAGTTGCTTCAAAACTAGATCCTGAGCGTTTTGGTGTGGTTGGCTTTTATGTGTTTGGAAGCACGAAAAATGCCACGGCCCGAGCTGAAAGCGATATTGATATACTTATCCATTTCAGGGGCACCGAAGCTCAAAGAAAAGATCTGCTGTTATGGCTTGAAGGGTGGAGTTTGAGCCTGGCGCAAATCAACTTTGCCAGAACCGGGCATAAAACCGATGGACTGTTGGATGTTCATATTGTTACGGATGAGGATATCCGTAAAAGGGATAGTTTTGCCATAAAAATTGGGGCTATTACCGATGCTGCACGGCCTTTGAGGGTGGGTACCAATATTGAACATGGCCTGACCAATTAGCGGTTATTAATTAAATTAACTCACGCCCTGCTTTCGTTAAATCGTTCAAATCAAACCGTATGAGCGAAAGTTCTGTGCCATTATGGGCAGCGTTCATGGCTAAAGTTATCCCGATTTTCTGTTTCCAATGGCCGGTGATTGAAGTTGATTCGTGGATGTGTCCGTGCAGGGTAAGCATTGGCTGTCGCTCTTCGATAAATCTTTTAATGGCAATGCTGCCAACATGCACATCAAGCGGAACATGGTCAAAGGTTTTGCCATCAAGAGCCGCTCTGTCTAAATCAGTTTGGTAAGGCGGGCTATGGAATAAAAAAACAGCTTTCCTTAAGTCATCACCATCTGTCAA